>NZ_JBITGZ010000004.1:0-129284 GCF_044457565.1 Kitasatospora sp. NPDC050543
CCCCTGCCCGGGAGGGGCACCAGCAGGAGTTGACCGTAGTCCTGAAGGAGGATCGAGACGTCCCGGCCACCGATCGTACGCACCTCCTCCGCCACGAGCGGGGCGATGAGCTGCGGCGGCATCTCGTGAGCCCGGTCCAGCAGCTGGCCCAGCAGCCGCTCACCGAAGCCCTCCGACCGGTCGGCCGCAGCCCTGCGGTTCTCCCGTGCGGACTCCGCCATGGGTACCTCGGTTCCCGCAGCAGCCCCTGTTCCTCTGAGGGCGCCTCGCCCCGGGCCCGCAAGGGTCCGCGAGCGCCTCAGCTGCGTCTTCTCCGTCCCAGGATCGCACCGGCCCGCGCCCTGCGATACCCGGAGCAGGACGGATCTCGTCAGTCGTCCGGCTACAGCCGCGGCGGACCATGCGGTGGTATTCGTGCGCCCGGCGGGCCCGAATACGATATTCGCGGAGTATCCTGGAATGTACCGGGACAAACTCCCGGGAAGGACGATCACGAGGAGGTACATATGCAGATCGGCGAAGCAGGAGCCCTGATTCTGCGAATCGTGATCGCGAAATTCTCTCCCCGCCTTTTCGGTAGGGAATGAAACGTGCCACGTAAGGGGTGGGGGCGCAGGTACAAATCCTGTTGTTCAGATCAGCGTTTACGCAGGGCGTAGGTCGTTTCCGCAGCAATGCGGAGGCGGCCTTTTTGTTGTTCCTTCGGCGCGCCGTGAGGCCCTTCGAGAGATCGACCACGGCGCACACTCCGCGGCCGGACGTCCAGGTGATTCCATCCTCGGGAACGGGTGGTCGGAGCGGTACGGGAGTTCCGTAGAAGCAGTCAGCGTCACCTTCGAGTACGACCTGCATCCGAGCGGAGCACTGCGGATCCTGCGTGTCTCGGAGAACGGCCCCCATGTCGAACGGTTCTTCGGGCCCGGAGCATGGCTTTCAGCTCGCGGGCGCGTACCGCCGAAAGCGGCTCCGAGTCCCGAGGCCCCGGCCGGGCGAACAGATGTCCGAAGCCCTCTCGTGAGAGCCGCCAACTCCTCGGCCCACTCGCCTATCTGCTCGGACGTCACATGAGCCAGCGTGACCACTCAACGACAGACCCGATCACACGTCACGCGATCTCAGGCTGTAGTACGAGCATGCCGCTACGGAGCCGAATTGTCGACGATCTCGGCGATCTCCACGAACTCGATGGCTGGCGCGACGCCGTACAGACCGGTCACTCGCTCGCGCAACTCCTCGGAGAAGAACTGTTCCGCCTGCTCTTTCGAGTCCCAGACGTAGAAGTTGACCACCTGCCGCTGCTTCTCATCGAAGGTAAAGAACTTGAACCGCAAGCCTGGCATGCCTTCGAACATGCCCCGGGCGTTCTCGGCCACATTGGTTATCCGTGAGCGATCGAAGTCGCCGGTGTAGGAGAAGGTGACGGTGGCGCCGATCATGGGTGCTCCCCGTGTCGATGGGTAAGATCACCTTGCCTCACCTAGAGACGCTACGCCCTTGCGCTCCGAACGGCCAGCTCGATCGGGTCTGTCGAGCCAACGTCACCGGTCACCCCGCAGTGCTGGTGGGCCATGCCCACCAACCTGGTCCCCTTCTTCTGTGCCTGGGTGTCGTCCAGTACCAGCGAGGACCGAGCGTCCCCGAGATGCTCGGCGACATACGCCCTGAGCTCGGACGACAGCTCCTCGACATCCCAGGACGCCTCACCCAGGAACCTCTGGATCCGGTGCGGGGTCGCATGGCCGGCCCGGGTCGACATCGTCCACGCGTTCTTGCGGCCCAGATCCGACAGCAGGCCCTCGGCCAGCTCGGCGAACACCTCCCGAGGCCCCGGCCGGGCGAACAGATGCCCGAGCCCTCTCGTGAGAGCCGCCAACTCCTCGGCCCACTCGCCTATCTGCTCGGACGTCACATCAACCAGCATGACCACTCAATGACAGACCCGATCACACGTCACGTGATCTGAGGCCGTAGTACGAGTACTGACTGCAGGGCGCGATGCCCACAGGTGCCCGGGCCGGCCGGATCCGGCGCGCTCTACTCCAGGCACCGCCGGAGCTGACCACCCGCGCCGCCCGGGGCGTGGCGGTGCTGTCCCCGCCGCCATGCCCCGGCGCTCCGGACGGTCGGGTGGCGCGGACGGGGGCGGATCCGCCGGGTCGGCGTGCCCGTTCGGCCGTACGGTCGTTGGACCGGATGTGCTCACGACTTCCCAGGCCGTGATCGGCCTCCCCGCGCCCCGGTCCCATGCGGAAACGGTTCCGCCGACGCTGCATCCACCGTTGTACGCCGAGCTGGTCCGGGACTGGCAGGCGTTCGGCCGCACCGCGCCCGGTGTGCCCGACCCGGAGTGGGATGCCCTGACCGGCACCCCGCAGGGTCGCAGTCCCGACACCGTGCGGCCCGCCGCGCACCGGACCTGAACCGCATTGTCGGTACCGGGCTCTATGTTCTCCTCCATCACCACCGCGGGGCGGTGACAGGTCCTCAGGGCCATGGCCGTGCTGCCGGAACGACGAAGAGGAACAGATCCCCATGCGCATCGTAGTCAGCGAGTTCATCAGCCTGGACGGCGTCGTACAGGCACCGGGCGGGCCGGAGGAGGACACCGACGGTGGCTTCGCGCACGGTGGCTGGTCGCACCCCTTCTTCGATCCCGAGGTGGTGGGCGGTGCCTTCAACGAGGCGATGACGAAGGCCGAGGCGCTGCTGTTCGGGCGCCGCACCTGGCAGACGATGGCCGCTGCCTGGCCCGAGCGGGCGGGGGACCCGTTCGCCGACCGGATGAACGCCATCCCGAAGTACGTCGTGTCCCGGACCTTGGGTGATGACGAGCTGGCATGGGACAACACCACGCGCATCCCCGGCGACGAGGCCGTCGCCCGTATCCGCGGCCTGCGCGAGAGCGACGGCGGCGACCTGCTGGTGATGGGGAGCCCCACGCTGGTGCGCGGCCTCCTCGGCGAGGGCCTGGTCGACGAACTCCGGCTCATCGTCATGCCGGTGCTGCTCGGCGGCGGCAAGACGATCTTCCCGGAGGACGGTGCGCTGCGCACGCTCGAACTGGTCTCGGTGGTCACCGGCAGCACGGGCGCGCAGGTGTGCACCTACCGGCCGGTCGCCAAGGGGTAGGCCGGGCAGGCACCGGGCCGGCGTGCCCTGCGCATGGTTCGAGTGACGATCCCGACGGCCGGCCAGGGCGGTGGCGGCGGAGCGTCAGGTCAGGCTGACGCCCGGGGAGGCCGGTCCGTGGACGACCACCCCTGTTGCCGGAGCCGCTCGAAGCCGTCCAGGAGCAGGTCCAGCGCGAACTCGAACTCGAACTGGTCGTCGCAGCTGCGGCCCACCGTGGACTCCTGGTCGTGGGCCGCGGACAGGGCCAGCTCCGCGATGTGGGGGTACCTCGCGGCCATCTGACGGAGCATGGCGGCCTCGGCGTCCGGGACGGCTTCGGCGTCCGGGTCGGCGTCACGGTCGGCCTCGGCTGTGCCGGGGCTCGGTGAGTCGTCGAACAGTTCCTGGGTGAACCCCAGCAGTCGGCTGCCCAGGGCATGCATGACGTGATGCGTGAGGTCGACGGAGAGCCCGCCGGCCCGGAACGCTCCGATCATCGAGTCCAGGTACTCCAGTACGGCCGGCGTGGGGCTGGTCCGCGACTCGATCACCTGGGATGCCCAGCGGTGACGAAGGAGCACCTGCCGGGCCGAGAGGATCCGCCGACGTACGACGCCGTGCCAGTCGCTGTCGCGTACCGGAGGATCGATCTCACCGATGACGACGTCCACCATGCCGTCCAGGAGTTCTTCCTTGTTGGCCACGTGCTTGTAGAGCGCCATCGGCACGACGCCCAGCTCCTGGGCGAGCCTGCGCATACTGAGCGACTCGATGCCGCCCGCGTCGGCGAGCTCCACGGCCGCCCGCAGCACCCGCTCCCTGTTCAGGGGGATCCGGCGCGCGGCCTCCACCTGCCGAGTCATCTCGCTCCTCTCCTGCCGG
Organism: Kitasatospora sp. NPDC050543; assembly: GCF_044457565.1. Classification (NCBI taxonomy): domain Bacteria; kingdom Bacillati; phylum Actinomycetota; class Actinomycetes; order Kitasatosporales; family Streptomycetaceae; genus Kitasatospora; species Kitasatospora sp. NPDC050543. Next base: position 3,994 of record NZ_JBITGZ010000004.1, read on the forward strand.
TCCCCGTGATCAGGCGACGACTGCGCTCCCACCTTGACGAGTGTACGGCGTACGCCTAGGGTAGCCGCAAGGTGTACGCCGTACACCTTGCGTGTGGGTGCGGGTGGGGTCGAGAGGATCCGAGGATGAGTTCGGAGAGAAGGACCGCGATCGTCGCGGGCGTGTTGTTCCTGGTGACCGAGATCGCGGCGATCGCCGGGCTCGCTCTCTACCGCCCCGTGCTCGGCGGGGCGGTGGGCGTCCTTGCTCCCGGCGCCGACAGTCGGGCGTTCCTGGGCGCGTTGTGCGAGGTCGTCCTGGCGGCCGCGGTCGCCGGTACCGGGGTGGCGCTGTACCCGGTCGTCAAGCGACAGGGCGAGGGGATCGCGCTCGGGTACGTCTGCGGGCGGCTGCTGGAAGCGGCCGTGATCGCGGTGGGCATCCTCAGCGTCCTGTCGGTCGTGACGCTGCGACAGGACCTGGCGGGAGCCGCGGGCGTCGACGCCGCCTCCTTCGCAGCCGCCGACCGGAGCCTGGTGGCCCTGCACGACTGGACGTTCCTGCTCGGCCCCAACATCGCCCTGGGCCTGAACACCGTGCTGCTGGCGTACCTGATGTACCGTTCGCGGCTGGTGCCGCGCTTCATCGCCGTGCTGGGTCTGGTCGGCGGGCCGCTGATCTGCGCTTCGGCGGTGGCCGTGATGTTCGGGCTCTACCGCCAGGTCTCCGTGCCGGGGTCGGCCGCGGCCCTTCCGGTGTTCGCGTGGGAGGTCTCGCTCGCCGTCTGGCTCCTGGCCAAGGGCTTCAAGCGGGCGCCGGCCGGCTCCGGAGCCGTCGCGCCGGCCGGTGGCCACCCCAGCCTCGCGGGGGCGTGACGATCCGGTGGGCCTGCCCCCCGCTGAGCTCGGCCCGGCGGTCCGGCGGCCCACGCCGCCGGCCCGCCGGGGGCTCCCGGGCTCCGTCACCAGTCGGGGCGGCTCTCACCCTGCGGGGGCGTGAGAATCACCACGCGCAGATCGCGGTTCCCGTTGGGGGTCAGGATGTGCGAGACCACCTGGACGGGCGCGGGGGTGATGTGGGGGAGATTCAGGATGTAATGATGACTCTCCCGGGATTCCACCTCGATAGCGTCCTCCAGCAGGATGGAGGACGCCGCCGAGCTTTCGTTGAACGACGCCAGAATCGGATTCAGCACCGAATCCCCGGGGTTCTTCGACAGGGCCATCTTCAGCATTCCGAGATACACCAGCGCGTGACTCTCCCAGTCGTGCAGGACGACCCGGGCGCTGGTGTCCGTCAGGGCCCACCGGAGCAGATTGGCGTCCTCGCCGAGGAGATCCGGGAACCAGCGCTCCATCGCGTGGTTGCGGGAGAGGATGTTCCAGCGGGAGTCCGTCACATAGGCGGGATTCGGCTCGTGCCCGCGCAGCAGTTCCCTGATCCACGCCGGTACGGCGGGGCGGGCACGGTCCGGCGGCCGGGGTGTGGCGGCGGAGCCGCGCGGCAGCGCCGGGGAGGCGGTGGTGCTGGTGGCTCTCGTCTCCAGTCTCCGGTAGAGCGCCTGCAGGTGTTCGGAGGGGCGCACCCCCAGCAGGTCGGAGAGGATCTTGCGGAGGTTGTTGTACTCGTCGAGGGCCTCCAGGATGCGGCCCGAGGAGGCGAGCGTGGTCATCAGGATCTCCCAGAGGCGCTCCTGCAGGGGGTTCTGCGAGAGCTCGCGGCGGAGTCTGACGATCACGGACGGCGTGCCGAGCTCCTTCACGGCCAGCCGGCACCAGGCTTCGAGCGCGGTGCCCCGTTCTTCCCGCAGGGAGACGGACTCGTTGGTGAAGGGGTGCCCTTCGAGTCCGTCCAGCGCCGGGCCCTGCCACAGGTCCAGCGCGGCGGAGAGGGTCTCCAGCGCGGCGTGTTCGTCGCCGTTCTGCAGCAGGGTGCGCGACTTGCCGATCGCGCTGCGCCAGGCCCCGAGATCGGTCTGCTGCGACCCCAAGATGATTCGATATCCTCCCGGCTCGGTGCGGATGAGGTCCTTTCCGCCCGGGAGCCCCTGGCGGAGTTTCGAGATGATCTTGCGGATCTGGTCGATCGCGCTCTCCGGTTCACTGCCGCCCCAGGTCGATTCGATCAGGCGGTGATTGGGAATCACGTGGGGGGAGGCGAGTACCAGGTGCACGAGGACGCGTCTGGTGGCCTCTCCCCGGACGTGCACCGGTTTCCCGTTGACCCAGATGCTCGGCACTCCGAGAAGTCTGACGTAGATCTTCGATGCCGCTGAAGGTGCGGTGTCGGCTTCTCTTGCGATCGATTCGATCACTTACCCCTGACCCTCCGAGTGGATGGTAATGCAGGCATATTGATCCCCTAGTGGTTGATTCATCTTGCCTGCAGCACCCGGGGCGAGGAAAGCGGATAACGAGAGGCTGAGAATTCCTCCACTGGCGGAGCATGTGGAACATTCGGAACTGGCGGAGCCGGCGGAGCGGGTGGAACCGGTGGATCGTCAGGCGAACAGGGCGGCGATCGCGTCCCGCTGGTCGGTGGTGAGCGGCGGTGCCGCGCCCGCGGCGACGTTGGCCGCCAGATGCGCGAGGTTCAGGGTGGCGGGAAGCGCGACCTGGACCCGCGTGTCGGACAGCGCCCAGCGGAGCAGCGCCTCGGGGGCGCTCGAACACCCCGTGGCGCGCAGTCTGCCCGGATCGGGGCTCCGGGAGAGCAGGCCGCCCTCGGCGAAGGGGCGCATCACCAGGACGCCGAGGCCCAACTCCTGGGCCAGCGGGAGGATGCGCGCCTCGACGGCGCGTTCGGCCGGGTTCAGCGGGATCTGGACGGTGTCGAGGACGCCGGTGCGCATGGCCGCCTCCAGGTCGGCGGCCGTGCCGCCGCCGAAGGCGTGATCGCGCCAGAAGGTGGCGCCGATCCGGCCGATCCGCCCGCGGTCGCGTTCGCGCCGGAGCCACTCCAGGTTGGCCCGCCAGCCGATCACATGGTGGAGCTGGAGGAGGTCGACCCGGCCGTCGAACAGGCGGAGTTGGGTCTCGAACTGGCGCCGTCCGCCGGAGGCGTCCTCGGACCAGATCTTCGTCGCGACGAAGGCGCGGGAGCGGTCGGCGCCGAGGGCGCGGCTGAGCACCGCCTCGGCGCGGCCGTACACGGGGGCGGTGTCGAAGACTCGGATCCCGCTCTCCAGGGCGAGTTGCACCACCTCGCGGGCGAGGTGCTCGCGCTGCGGTGGCAGGTCGAACCGGCGCCAGGTGCCAAGTCCGACGCACGGGAGTTCGGGGCCGGAGGTCCCGAGCTGGCGAGCATCTAAGCTTGTTGTGTGCTCCTGTGATGATTCGGTAAAGTCCATGGTCAAGTTCTACATCAACCGGTTAGTTTAATGCAACTGGTTGGTTTAGCGACGGGGGGCGGACGGGGTGACTCCCCGTCCGCCCCCTCGTCCGCCTCCTCGCGGTGCGTCAGCCGGCCAGCCCGAGCAGCTCGGCGAGGTTCTCGCCCATGACCCGGTCACGCGCCGCGCGGTCCGGCACCATCCGCTCGATCAGGACGCGGTTGCTGTACATGTCGGCGAACGGCGTGTTGGAGCCGAACAGGCAGCGCTCCGGGATCTCGGCGGCGGCCAGCCGCGGCGCCAGTGAGACGAACGACGAGGCCAGGTCGAGGTAGAGGTTGGGGATCTCCTTCACCAGCTCGATGGTCTCCAGCCAGTTCAGCCCGCCCAGGACGCCCACCACGACCGGCACCGACGGGAACCTGCGGGCCAGATCCGCCGTCACCCGGATGTCACCCGCGGTCTGCGGCGCGAAGCCGTGCACCAGCAGTGGCAGCGCCCGGGAGCCGACGGCCGCCTCGGCCACGGCACGGAAGACCGGCTCCAGCCCGGCCGCCTCGTCGGCGCCGAAGGTCAGCTCACCCACACCGGCGTAACCCGGGTCCAGTACCTCCTGCTGAAGTGCCTTCACCGTGTCCTCGTACGGCAGGCCCACCGGGACCTTGCCGAAGGCCACGAAGCGCTCGCCCCCCTCGGCGAGGGCCTCGCGCAGCTCCGCGGAGGGCTTCTCACGGCCGTCGGCCTCGCCCTGGAGCACCCGGCCCAGCACCGACATCTCCTGCTTGAACGAGGCGATGTCCCCGGCCCGCTCGATGTGCGGAAGGGTGGACAGCAGGACGGTCCGGTCGATACCGGCCTCGTCCATGGCGGCGATCTGGGCCGACGTCGGCAGGATGACGTGCTGGTGGCAGTCGAAGATCATGATGGCTCCTCAGAAGGGACAGCTGGATCACACGGGTCACACGGATCACGCGGATCAGGTGGATCGGATGGGACGGGTGGAACTGATGGGACGGACAGGACGGACAGGACGGAGGAGGCCGGCCGGCAGGGCCGCCCGGCCGGGGCCCGCCGCCCGGCTCACGTCATGATCACGGCCCAGTACGGGTTGAGCTTGCCTTCCAACATGTGCAGCGCCTGGATGGCGATGAACCCCTCGTCCGTGGTCTCGGACGGCCCGCCGGGCAGCCGCCCGAACCCGCCGTCCGAACTCTGCCGGGCCGCGATCCACGCACGGCACGCGGCGGCGTCGGCCGGCTCCGAACCCATCACGTAGAGCGAGGCGATGGCGTGGTACGAGCCGACGAAGCTCTCCGGGCCCGACTCCCGGTACCGGAAGCCGCCCGCCTCGGTCTGCAGCCCGCGCAGCCAGGCCGTGGTCTCCGCCAGCCGCGGGGGCTCCAGCCCGAGCGCGATGAGCGTGTCGACGACGCGGAAGGTCGCGAAGGTGTCCGACGGGTGCCCGGGCTGGTTGCCGTAGCCCCCGTCCGCGTTCTGGCAGCTGACCAGGTAGGAGACGAGGTCGCTCTCCCGGGCCGGCCGCCGCCCGAGGGCGAGCAGCGCCAGGGTGGCGAGGTTGGAGTGCCAGGCGTCGCCCGGGTAGCCGGGGGCGTTGCCGAACGCACCCTCGGTGTGCTGGCAGGCCTGGAGGAAGGCGACGCACTGCTCGGTGTCGTACCCCTCACCGCCGAGAACGGCGGCGGTCAACACGGCGCAGTAGGTGGTGAACGCCTCGGAGAGCAGGCCGGGCTGCTCCCCGAAGCCACCGTCCGGGTTCTGGGTGGCGTAGATGCCGGTGAGCACCCCCTCCCGGTTGGGGACCGGTTCGTTGAGCGCCATCAGGTCGGAGACCACGTGCAGCACCGAGAAGGTCTGCGCGGTGGCGTCCGAGCGCAGGCCCATCGGGGCGCGGTAGGGGGTCAGCCCGTAGCCGAGGCCGGAGGCGGTGGAGCGCAGCCAGGCCAGGTAGGCGGGCAGGTCGATGATCCCCTCGGAGAGCGGCTCCCGGGATACGTAGCTGAGGTCGTGCTCGATGGGCCGGGCCTTCAGCTCGGCCACCGCGGCGGGGGCGGCGGGAGCGGGCTGCTCGCGGTCGCCCAGCGCCAGCAGGGCCAGCAGCTGGGTCTCCGCGTGCTTCTCGTGGAACGGGACGTAGGCCGTGTTGCCGACCGAGAAGGCCCCGGCCGAGCGCGGCGGCACCATCACATGGCGGGCCAGCGGGACGGTCGGGTCGACCGGCGTGGAGAACCAGCTGCCCTGCCCCTGGAAGACGCCGCCGACCGCCGTGTCCGTGTAGCGCCGCAGCTCAGCCTCGGCGAGTGCCGACAGCTCCTTGGCCTGCACGTCGTCCGCCAGCGCGGCCACCCGGTCGGCGGCCAGGACGAGCAGTGCGTGATCACCCATCAGCTTGGCGGGGAAGGGCGAGTCCGGCCGGCCGTACTGCGCCGTCAGCGCGTCAACCCGCGGCTGGGAGTTGGCGTCCGCGCGGTCCCAGAAGCCGCGGCCCCGGGTGTGCCGGTGGGCGGCGACGTGGTGCAGGGCCTTGCGGGCGTGGTCGATGGCCGGGCCGCCCGCCACGTCCCCGGCCGGGCCGCGCTCGTGCAGGTCGGCCCAGGCCAGGGCGGCGAGCGCGCTGGCGCGCAGCCGGTAGCCGTGGAAGGTGTCCACCTCGCCCCGCGCGGTGAGCGCGGCGAACGCGCCGTCGGCGGACTCGAACCGCGCCAACTGGCGGGCGGCGGCGTCGAGGAAGGTGTCCCAGAAGCCGCTGCCGTCGTGCACGGCGCCGGCCGCCAGGGTCAGCACCGCGACCTGGCCGAGCAGGCTCGCGCCGTCCAGCACCGTGACGCCGTCCCGGTGGAAGCGGGCCGGCCAGCTCTCGGCGAGGACCGCCTCGGCCAGCGGGCGCAGCCCGGCCCGGGCCTGCCCGGTCAGCTCGGCGTCCTCCAGCAGGGTGCCGGCGCGGTGGTACGCCCACCAGGCGAGGGCCTGCGCCCCGGGGGTGCGGACGTCGCCGACCGGGTGCGGGGTGCCGGTGACGTCCAGGAGCTCGTGGAAGCCTGCGGCCTGCTGGTCGGCGAAGCCGCGCAGGGCCTCCAGCAGGGCGCGGGTGAGCGCGGCGTCACCGGCCTGCGGCACGGCCAGTAGGGCGAGGGCGGCGTCGCGCAGGGTGCGGTCCGGGGTGACCACGTCGCCGGCGTCCCGGCCGAGGACGGCGGCTGTGCGGTGGCCGTCGTCGAGGAAGTTGTCGGTGAAGAACGTGCGCAGGGACGGGGGGTGTGTCATCGGGACTCCATGGTGATCCGGGATTTCGGTGGTCGTGGGTACGCCGCAGTAGAGGTCGCTGCTACTGGAGCTGTTGGTGTTGGTGTTGCTCGCGCGCTCGCGGCGGTCAGCGGGCGGCCGCGTGGGCCGGGCCAGCCGCCGCCGTCGGGGCCGGTCGCGGGTGGACGCCCTGGCGCGGCGCCGGCACGTAGCAGGGGTTGAAGACCTCGTGCACGTACAGGCGCCCGCCGTCCTCGCAGTGGATGAGGTACTCCTTGTACGCGCACGGCTCCCCCTCGCCGTCCTCGTGCGCCCACCAGGTGGTGCCGCTGGAGAGGAGGGAACGGTGCTGCAGGGTGTGGGCGTCGCGCAGCCGGCGGCCCAGCGGGACGGTGTCCTCGGACGTCCCGGACCAGCCGCGCGGGGGAGCGGTGAAGACGACCGTGTTCCGGCTCACCACCTCCCCGGTGACGGTGACGAGCGCCGAGGCGCGGTCGACCACCCGGTGCTCGGGGTCGAGCCCCAGGGCCGCCAGGGCACGCGGGGGTGCCTCGGCCGCGGTGACGGTGCGCTGGGCGGCCACCCGGACCGTCAGCCGGCGGTCGAGCAGTGATTCGAGCAGGAGCGTGGTGGATCCGTCGCTCGCCAGCAGCATCCGGGTCGCCCCGGAGAGGTCGGCGGCGATCGAGAGCGGAGTCATGTTCGCTCTCACCGACCACCGCGGTGACCGGCGGCGGCGCCGCCCGCCGTCGCGCTGCGGGCCGCGGCCGCCAGCAGGTGCCGGGCGGCGAGGGCCGTACCGGCGCCGTCCGGGGCCACCGCGAGCTGCGCCGGTGTGGCCTGCCCGCCGTCCGGCCGCTGCCCGAGCATCGGCGCCAGCGAACCGGCGAGCTCCTCGGCGCTCGGCGCGACGAAGGTGGGGAAGCCGAGCAGTTCGAGCCTGCGGGCGGCCTCGACCTCGTGGTATTCGCTGAGGCTGCCCAGCACGAAGACGGTCGGGATCCGCATGGCGGCGACCTCGGTCACGGTGATCCACCCCGGCGCGGAGAGCAGGACGTCGGCCTCCTGGAGCAGGGGCATCCAGTCCGGCAGGTAGTCCAGCTGGATCACCTCCTCGGGAGCGTCGACCTGCTCCCGCCCGAGCAGGACGAACCGCAGGTCCGGCCGGGTCTCGCGGAGGATCCGGTACGCCTCCAGGTAGCAGTCGATGACCCGCTGCTTGTTCTCCAGGAACATCGTGGTGCCGCCGACCGAGCCGACCATCAGGGGACCGGCCGGGATCCCGAGCTCGGCCCGGATCTCGGCGCCGTCGCGCCGCTCCGGGAAGCGGCGCACCATCGGGCCGGTGAACACCGCGTGGCCGCCCTCGCCGAGGGCGCGGGCCACCGGCGTGCCCTCGTCGAGTTCCCCGACCGGCGGCTTGTCGGTGAGGACCACCTCGGCGCTGTTCACGATCCACTCGAAGCAGGCGTGCAGCGCGCCGCGGCCGCGCCGCAGGTCCTCCTTGTCGATGTCGAACCCGCCGGCGACGAGGGTCTCGTCGTCGAGCTGGCACAGCGTGAAGTCGTACCGCTCGGTGACCAGGGCGTGCGGGGTGCCCAGGATGCTCGCGGCCATGCTGGCGGACATGTTGTAGTCGCTGACCACCAGGTCGGGGCGGTGCTCCTGGATCAGGGCCAGGTAGTGCAGGATGCGCTCGCCGTTGACGAACGCGGGGGCGAGATAGCCGCCGATGTAGCCGGGCCAGTCCATTCGCCGGCCCAGGTTGCTTCTGGTGGCGTAGTCCACCGGCTTGCCGCCGGCCAGGTCCACCACCTTGACGCCGGCCTGGGTGAACAGCGGGGTGAACGTGGACTGCAGGGAGGCGAGGAGCACCGTGAGTTCGGCGTCCGGTTGCTGGGCGAGGATCTCCCGCGCCAGGGCGAGCACCCGCATGTTGTGTCCCGAGCCGGTGGCGGCGGGAGCGAGGAGGATCTTCATCCGCGTCATCCTGATTCGATCGTCGTTCATGAGTACTGGCTGGTTCGTTGCGCGACCCGTCGCAGCCCGCGGTGCGGTGCCGGCGGTCCGGCTGCGGGCGGTGCCCGGCCGTCAGGGGCGCTCGCTACGCCGTCGTGGCGAGGGTGGTGCGGCCGGGCAGGACACCGGCGGTGGTGTGGCCGGCCGGCACGTCGGCGACCACGACGGCCCCGTCGGTGACGACCGCCCCGTCCCCGATCCGGCAGGGGCCGACGATCGTCACGCCCCGGCCGATCCGGACCCGGGCGCCGACGCTCACCGTCCCCACCCGCCACGGCAGGGAGCGGCGGTTCAGGTCGTGGCCGCTGGAGAGGATCTGGACGTCCGGCCCGATGACGGTCCCGGCGCCGATGCCGATCCCGCCGCCGGCCTCCAGGATCGCCCGCTCACCGATCCGTACGCCGTCACCGATCCGTACGCCGCCCAGCGGTGAGGGCCCGTCCGGGCGGCCCAGCGCGATGAGCCCGGCGCCGATGACCACGCTGCGGCCGCCGGAGAACTCCGCGTCGGGCAGGCCGTCCGGACCCACCCGCCAGCCGTCGGGCAGCACCGCCGGGCGCGGGGCGCGACCCCGGACGATGGACACCACCGGGGCGATGTCCGGCAGCCCGTCCTCGACCGGCTCCCGGCGGCGCAGGATGCGCGCCGGGGCGCCCACCACGATGGCGTCGCGCGGAACGTCCGAGGTGACGTGCGCGCCGGCGGCCACCACGGCCCCGTCGCCCACCCGGACACCCGGGGCGACCACCGCCCGGGCCGCGACCCAGGCGCCGCGCCCGATGACCGTACGGGCGGCTCCCGGCTCACCGATCCGCGCCAGCGAGGCGATGAGCGTGCCCGCGCCGATCCGGGCGGCGAAGACCTGGCTGCGGAAGCCGACGAACACGCCGGGACCGAGGTCGCTGTCGGTGACCGTGACGCCCCGTCTGATCCAGCTGCCCGGGCCCACCCTGGACGCGATCGCCCGGGCGGTGGACTCGATCAGCGGCGGGATCCCGCCCTGCGGTGCGGCGCCGGCCGGCGGCGGGGCACCGTCGTCGGCGGTGTGCGAGGCGGCGGTGTGCGAGGCGGCGGACGGATTCGACGGGTGCGAGGTGTACGGCGGGTGCGGCGGGTTCGGCAGGCTCATGCGGTTCTCCAGGAATTCGGCTCAACTGCGCTGCGACGAAGGGCAGTCGGGTCAGGCGCTCGCGAGCTCCATCACATAGCGCCCGTAGCTCGACGAGTCGGACAACTCCTTGCCGATGAGCATGAGTTGCTCCCGGTCGATGAAGCCCATCCGGTACGCCACCTCCTCCAGGCAGGAGATCCGGATGCCCTGGCGCTTCTCCAGGAGCTGGACGAACATCGACGCCTCCAGCAGGCTGTCGTGCGTGCCCGTGTCGAACCAGGCGGAGCCGCGGCCGAGGTTGACCAGCCGGGCCCGGCCCTCCCGGGCGAAGGTGAGGTTGAGATCGGTGATCTCCAACTCGCCCCGGGGCGAGGGGGCCAGCCCGGCCGCCCGGTCGACGGCCTCGTTGTCGTACATGTACAGGCCGGTCACCGCCAGGTTGGACTTCGGCCGGCTGGGCTTCTCCTCCAGGCTGAGGATGTTGCCCGCCTCGTCCGTCTCCGCGACGCCGTACCGCTCGGGATCACTGACCGGGTAGCCGAACAGCGTGCAGCCGTCCAGGCGTTCGGCCTCCTCGCGGAGCATGTCGGGCAGCCGGTGCCCGTAGAAGATGTTGTCGCCCAGCACCAGGCAGACGCTCTCGGAGCCGATGAACTCGCGGCTGATTAGCAGTGCCTGGGCGAGCCCCTTGGGCTCGTCCTGGACGGCGTACGCAAGGGTGATGCCGAGCTTGCTGCCGTCCCCCAGGAGCTCCCGGTAGATGCCCAGGTGGTTCGGCGTGGAGATGACGAGGATCTCCCGGATTCCCGCCTGCATCAGCACGGCGAGCGGGTAGTAGACCATCGGCTTGTCGTAGACGGGGAGCAACTGCTTGGAGTGGACGCTGGTCAGCGGCCGGAGCCGGGTGCCGGAGCCACCGGCGAGGATGATGCCGCGCATGGTTTTCCTTCTGCTGAGAAGTCTTCGGCGGGCGTTGCCGTGCCGGGGCCGGTGTGGAGCGGCGTCACGGCAGGGTCTTGTTTGAGGGCCGGGCGGGCGGCGTCAGGCCGCGCTCTCCAGCAGCGGCTGCCACCAGGACGCGTTCTCCCGGTACCAGGCGACCGTCTGCCGGATGCCCTCCTCGAAGCTGACCTGGGGCCGGTAGCCGAGCCGGCGCAGCTTGGAGTCGTCGAGCGAGTAACGGCGGTCGTGCCCCTTGCGGTCGGCCACCGCGCGGACCGAGCTCCAGTCCGCGCCGAACGCCTCCAGCAGGACGGAGGTGAGCTCCCGGTTGGTGAGCTCGCGGCCACCGCCGATGTTGTACACCTCGCCGGGCTCGCCCTTGGCGAGCACCAGGTCGATACCCCGGCAGTGGTCGTCGACGTGCAGCCAGTCCCGCACGTTCAGGCCGTCGCCGTACAGCGGCACCGTGCCGCCGCGCATCAGCGAGGTGACGAACAGCGGAATGACCTTCTCGGGGAACTGGTACGGCCCGTAGTTGTTGCTGCACCGCGTGATGCTGACGTTCAGCCCGTGGGTCCGGGCGTACGAGCGCACCAGCAGGTCCGCTCCGGCCTTCGCGGCGGCGTACGGAGAGTTGGGTTCGAGCGGCCACTCCTCGGTCCAGGAGCCCTCCTCGATGGAGCCGTAGACCTCGTCCGTCGAGACGTGCACGAATCGTGGCGTCCCCTCCTGCTGCGCTGCCCGCAGCAGGTTGTGGGTCCCGACGATGTTGGTGTGTACGAACTCGGTGGAGTTCCCGATCGAGCGGTCCACGTGGGATTCGGCGGCGAAATTGACCACCGCGTCGACCTCGGACAGCAGTTTCGGCACCAGGGTCTCGTCCGCGATGTCCCCTCGGACGAAGCGCAGCCGGCTGTCGTCGGACACCGGAGCCAGATTCTCCAGGTTTCCGGCATAGGTCAGTTTGTCGAGCACGGTGACACCGGAGACCTCGGTGTCGAGCCCGCCGGTGAGCAGCCGACGGACGTAGTTGCTGCCGATGAAGCCGGCTCCGCCGGTCACCAGAACGTGCATGGAAAGCCCCTTACTTCCTGTTGCTTCCTGGGGGTCGCGAAGAGAGCAGCGACAGGACCGCGAGCGATTGCGCAGGTCACCGCCGGTGCGGGCCGGGGCAGAGCCGGTGGCGCTGCGCCCGGTGATCCCCGGGCGGGGCACCGAGGTGCCCGGCCTGCCGGGGTTCCGGAGGGGAACGAGTCCGTCGGGCACCGGCCACACTGCCGGTTCCGGCGGATCTCATGAGCTCGAACTCGGTGGCGGCCGTCCTACCGTGCGGACAGCCGGACCACGTTCGTGTGCTGCCGTCCGCTCAGCTGCCGTGTGGCGTCGAACGGACGGGAAGGCTTTGGCGGGCGAGCGGAACCACCGGCGCGGTGAAGGCCGCGCCCTCGATGATCCGTGGCTGAGTAGCCATGTCCCCCCGCTCGATCAGTCGCTCAAGGCGGATTCCATGACAACAGTCGAACATTCTTCTCCCCTACCTCACACCTACCGTCTGCGTACCAAGCGTCGGTTGCTCCGGCCGCGCTGCGGACGTGCCGTGGGCTCAATGGGTGTGGGCTGGGCGTGGGCTGCCGGGCCGCCGGCCGGAAGGCGATCGCGGCGGTGGCCGGACAGCGCAAAAGCTCCAGGCGGCACGGTGGCCGCCTGGAGCGAGGTGGGATGGCCCCGGGCGCGACTGGGGCCTGGACAGGGCTCTCGGGCGTCGGGTCGGGCCTCGTCGGGCGTCGGTCGGGCTTCAGCGCGGGTCGAGCAGGAGCAGGGCGAGATCGGCGCCCTGCCGGCCGAGCGCGCGGGAGTAGCGGAGCAGCATCTCGTTCTCGCGGGCAAGGTCCACCTGCGGGAGCCGCAGCGCGCGGCGGTGCTCCTGGAGACCGGCCAGCAGCCGGGTACGTTCGCGGACCAGGTCGATGATGGCGTTGTCGAGTTCCGCGATCCGGCCGTAGTGCTCGGCGAGACCGCCACGGGCCGTGTCCGGCACGGCATACCCCCTGACTGTCCGTCGGCCGCACTACCTGCCGTCGAGCTGGGCCTGGAGGACGGACTGGTTGAAGTAGGCCTTCGCCTCGCGGATCAGGCCGTGGGAGTCCAGCTGGTAGATGTTGATCCCGGACCAGTTGACGGGGCGGTTCGACCTGGTGACCGCAGCGGCCCGCCAGGAGACCGCGACCAGGTCGCCCACGGTGTGCGCCTCGATCGGGGTGATCCCGATGAAGGGCCGGAACTGGGGGAGGACCGACCTGAGGCGCGCCCTGATCGCCTCCCGTCCGTGCAGCGGCGGTTGGCCCACCGGGTCGTGGAAGACGGCGTTGACGGCGAAGCTCTCGGCCCACGCGTCGGCGTCCGCCCGCTGGGAGGCGGCGAAGAACTGGAGCACCGAGTTGGGCATCGCGGGGAACCCGGCGTACTCGTTGGGGCGGTGGTGGGCCGTCAGCGGTGCCGGTTCCTGCACCTGTTCGGTGGAAGTGGGAGTGGGAGTGGGAGCGGGGGCTGCGGCGGCCGGCGTTGCGGAGGCGAGCGGGCCGGCCAGCGCCCCGAAGCCCAGCGCCGCCCCGATACCGAGGGCCTGCCGGCGTCCGATGGATGGTTGCTGTGCCGTGGTCACGAGGTGCTCACTTGTCTCTCGGGCGCGCGGTGGCGGAGGTGGCTCGGGGGGAATGTGGCGGGCAGCGCCCGGCCGTCGGGGCCGGCCGTCGGGCCGGACACCGGCGGTAGCGACGGCCGCCGACGGCCGGCGAGGCGGACGCCGAAGGTGAGGGCGCGGACCTGCCCGACGTCGGACTGGATGCGGCCGACGCCCAGCCGTGGCGTGGCTGCGGGTGCGGCGCTGATCGTGCCGGGTGCCCGCCGGGCGGTCCCCGGGGCGCTGCGCCGCCGCGCCGTGCGGCGAACATTGATTCGAAGGCTGCGGAATCAACCTAGGATCGGCGTCCGGCCGGGTTCAACCTTTTCGATGAACTTGGAAACCGGCCCGCCGCCGGCCCGCTGCGGCCCGCAGCTGGCCGCTTGTACGGGCTCGCACCGGACGGGGCCGGGCCTCGTGCGCGCATGCCGACGCACCGCCGGGCGGTGTCTGCCCGGCGGTGGATGCGGGTGAGCCGAGGGGGTGGCCGGCCCCGACGGAGTGTCAGGCCCCGGTGCAGGAGCCGGAGCCGGGCCCGCTAACCCTCCGCGATGGCCACGGCGGCGGCGATGGTGGCCGCTTTGACCCGGTCGAGCGCATCCGCGTCATCGCCCATGATCATGCGGCGCACCTGCGGGACGGCCAGCGGCCACCCCACCAGGGCCGTGAAGAGCAGCAGCATCGCGGGAGCGTCGATCGCCTTGATCCGCTCGGAAGCGTCCGACCGCACGCTGTTCAGCGCGGCCGCCTTCTCCTGGTAATGGGCCTTGCGCAGTTCCTCGTCCGGGACGGTGCGGTCGCCGTACTCCAGGGCCTCCCAGAGCAGCAGGCGGGTCACCTCCGGGTGGTCCTGGTGGTAGGTGAAGAGCCGGTCGACGTAGTCGGTGACGTCGGCCGCGTCCGTCGGTGCCGGTACCGCTGCGGCGAGTTCGCCCAGGGTCTGCTCCAGCACGGTGGCGAAGAGCTTCTCCTTGTCGCCGAAGTACAGGTAGATCGCCTGCTTGTTGGCCTGTGCGGCCTGGGCGATCCGGTCCACCCGGGCGCCGGCGACGCCGTACTGGGCGAACTCCGCCAAGGCGGCCTGGTAGAGCCGGTTCCGGGTCTGTTCGGAGCGTGAGGTCATCGTGGCCAAGGCCTCCTGTGTAAGGGATCCCTGGACAGGCTAACAAGAGACTGGTTAGTTTAAACCGTCCAGTTGAATAAACCATCTGGTTGGTGTAGAACTTTGGAACGTCAAGCCAGCGCCCCCGATCCCCCGGGGGCGAGCCTCCGAGCCCGGCCGGGCAGGCGCCGGCAGCGCCGCCCGGATCCGATGAGTGAGCCCCGAGCGAGTCCCTGAGCGAGCCCCGCGACGACGAAACCCGGCTCCTCGCCCACCCCCTTCCGTGTGACCTGTGACCAAGGATCTGTCATGACAGACGCCCCGTCCCCGCTGGTTCTCCCCCGTTCGGATCCCAAACCCGACTCCCCGTCCGTACGTCCCGTGCTGTTCCTGGTGATGGCGGTGTGCAGCGGGGCCACCGTCGCCAACGTCTACCTGGCACAGCCACTGCTCAAGCTGTTCGCCGACGGCCTCGGGGTCCCGCACTCCTCGGCCGGCGCCGTGGTCACCTGCGCCCAGTTCGGCTACGCCGCGGGCATCCTCTTCCTGGTGCCGATGGGAGACGTCCGCCGGCGCCGGCCGCTGCTCGCCGCGATGCTCACCGCCACCGTCGTCATGCTGCTCGCCGCGGCCGCGGCCCCTGGCCTCGCCGTGCTCGCGGCGGCCACCGCACTGGTCGGCACGGCCACGGTCATCCCGCAGGTGCTCGTACCGCTGGCCTCCGAGCTGGCGGCGCCCGACAAGCGGGCCGCCGTGGTGGCGAACGTCCAGATCGGCCTGATGACCGGGATCGTCGGCTCCCGCGTGATCGGCGGTACGGTCGGCGAGCTGCTCGGCTGGCGCGCCGTCTACATCCTGGCCGCGACGCTGACCGCACTCACCGGCGCGCTCACCCTCTGGCTGCTCCCCGGGGAGGGCAGCCGGCCCGCGATGAGCTACGGCAGTCTGCTCGCCTCGCTGCCGAGAATGGTGCGCGACGAGCCGTCCGTCCGGCACGCCTGCGTCCTGCACGGCACCCTGTTCGGTGCCTACAGTGCCACCTGGACCACCCTCGTGCTCGTCCTGACCGGCGATCACTACGGCTACAGCAGCGCCGTGGCCGGGCTGTTCGGGGTGCTCGGGCTGGCCGGAGCGCTCACCGCGCCCTGGGCGGGACGCTTCATCGACCGCCGCGGCGCGCTGCCGATCATCTTCTCCGCCCTCCTCATGACGCTCGCCTCGGCCGGTGCGTACGCGCTCGGCGGCAGCTCGCTGAGCGCCATGATCGTGGCCATCGTGCTCGCCAACGTCGCGGTGCAGTGGAGTCAGATCGCCAACCAGGCCCGGATCTTCGGCTATCTGCCGCAGGCCCGCAGCCGCGCCAACACGGTCTACATGGTGGCCGTCTTCCTCAGCGGAGCCATCGCCGCGGCCGTCGCCAGCGCCTGCTACGGCACCTGGGGTTGGGGCGGGGTGTGCGCCGTCCAGGCGACGCTGGCCCTGATCGGCCTGCTCACCCTGCCGCTGATGCGGCGGCACGACCGCCGACACCCCCTGGCCACCCGCTGAGCAGCTCTCGCCGTCGTGCCACGAGGAGCCCGAACATGACACACGACGTCCGCACGGCCCCGCGCGCCACCTCGCGCACGGCCCCGCGCACCACCCCACGCCCCGCCTCCCGCACCACCTCTCGGCCTGCCGAGGAGCGACCCGGCCGCCGGCCGGACGATATCTCCGACGCGGCCCTGGAAGACCACCTGACCATGCTCTTCAAGGCGCTGAGCGACCCGATCCGGCTGGGGATCGTGCGCATCCTGCTGCGCCGCGAGAGCCGCGAGGCCTGTGTCGGAGAGCTGCTGATCTCCTTCCACCAGACCGGCTCGACCGTCAGCCACCACCTGAAGATCCTGCTCGGCGCGGGGCTGGTGACCCGCCGCCGCCAGGGCACCCGGCTCTTCTACCGCCTGCGGGCGGAGGAACTGCGCAACGTCGACCTGCTGCTCACCCAGCTCGGCGACGTGTCGCAGCCGCGCCAGCACCACACCCTTCCGGGCCGGCCGCTGACCACCCGCGGCTGATCCTCCCCGCGCCCATGCCCGCCGGGCGCCGAGCCCGGGCGGCGGGCCGTACCACCGAGAACTCCGGCGCACCGGACACACCGGACGCGTCGGACCCACCCGCCGGACAGCACGCTCCGGCACGTCCGTCGGACCTGCTCACCGGCCACATCCGCCGGACAGGTCGGTCGACCCAACAGAGAGAGGCACATCCATGCCGAGCCCCGCCATGCCCAAGTCCGTCCTGCAGTTCTTCACCGCCTCGCAGCAGGGGGACGCCGACGCCTGGGCCGACGCGTTCGCCGAGGACGCCCTGTTCCACGACCCGGTGGGCCAGAAGCCGATCGAGGGCCGCGAGGCGATCCGGGCCTTCATCAAGTCCGTCCTGCCCAACTTCGACCCCTTCCTCGGCCTGACGCCGCTGGAGGCCCACACCGTCGGTCAGTTCGTCGCCGTGTCCTGGCACGGCTCGGCGGTGTCGACCACCGGACGTCCGGTCAACTGGTCGGGGATCAACGTCTACGAGCTCGACAGCGAGGGCCTGATCCACGAGGCCAAGGCCTTCTTCAACCACGCGATCTTCGCGGCGCAGCTCGCCGACGCCTGATCCGGCCCCGGCCCCACGACAGCCACCGGAGCCGCCCCGGCCTTGGACAGCACGGGGCGGCTCCGGTGGCGCCGGCCCGCCCGCACCGCGGGCGGGGGGATTCCCCCGTCCCGTCCCGTCCCGTTCCCATCCGGAACCCGGCCGCGGAGACGGGCACCGCGGTCCGACGCGGCGGCTGCGGCCGTCGCTCGGCCTCGCCCCACCCGGCCCGTGCACGCGCGCCGATCACGGCGCACCCTGGAAGGGACCGGGGCAGCGGTGACTACCCCCGCGAGCCCACCGGCGCATGCGACGGGAGCGACGGCATGACGGCGAGCGAGCGGCCGACGCCGACACCGGACGGCACCACGGCCTGGGTCGTCGACCACACCGCCCCGGCGGCGGAGCACCCGCTGCGGCTGGTGGAACGCCCGCTGCCGACGCTCGGACCGTCCGAGCTGCTCGTCGAGGTCGCCGCCTGCGGCGTCTGCCGCACCGACCTGCACCTGGCCGAGGGCGACCTGGCCCCGCACCTGCCGCACTGCACCCCCGGCCACGAGATCGTCGGACGAGTCGTACGCGCCGCCGGCGCCGAAGGCTTCGCCCCCGGTGACCGGGTCGGTGCCGCCTGGCTCGCCGGCACCTGCGGGCAGTGCCGGTACTGCCGGTCCGGCCGGGAGAACCTCTGCCCGCGCTCGCGCTACACCGGCTGGGACGTGCACGGCGGCTACGCCCGGCACACGGTGGTCGACGCCCGGTTCGCCTACCGCCTGCCTGAGGGCCCGCCGGACGAGCAGCTGGCCCCGCTGCTGTGCGCCGGCATCATCGGTTACCGGGCGCTGGAACGCGCCGAGCTGCCGTCCGGCGGCCGGCTGGGTATCTACGGCTTCGGCGCCTCCGCGCACCTCACCGCCCAGCTCGCGCTCTCCCGCGGCGCCACCGTCCACGTCCTCACCCGCGGCGAGGGCGCCCGCCGACTGGCCCTGGAGCTCGGCGCGGCCTCGGCCAGGGGTGCGTACGACGCCCCGGCCGAGCCCCTGGACGCCGCGATCCTCTTCGCCCCCGTCGGCGACCTCGTGCCCGTGGCCCTGTCGGCCCTCGCCCGGGGCGGCACCCTCGCGGTGGCCGGCATCCACCTGACCGACATCCCCACCCTGGACTACCAGCGGCACCTCTTCCAGGAGCGCACCCTGCGCAGCGTCACCGCCAACACCCGCGCCGACGGCCTCGCCTACCTCGCCGAGACCGCCCGCCACCGCCCAGCCGTCCACGCCCGGCCGTACCCCTTCGACGCGGCGCCGGCCGCACTGGCGGACCTGGCGGCCGGCCGGATCACCGGGGTGGCCGTCCTCCTCACCGGCTGAGGCGACGATCCGCCCGCGTGCCCGCCCGGCCCGCTACACGCGGACGGCGATCTTGCCACCGATATGATCCTCCCTCAGATGCCGGACAGCCTCCGGGACTTCGGCCAGCGGGTAGGTCCGGTCGATGACGGGCGTCACCGAACCGGCCTCGATCAGCTCCGTGAGCAGCCGCAGGTCCGCCTGGCGCGGGGTGGCGGCGAGGGCGCGCAGTCGGTGACCGACGAACGGCGACAGCAGCAGGGCCCGCAGCTGCCGGTCGTTGCCGCCGATCCACCTGCCGCCGCCCTCGCCGCCGACGATGACGAGGGTGCCGCGGGGGGTGAGGGCGCGGCGGAGCCCGGAGAGGCGGCGGTTGCCGGCGATGTCGAGGATGAGGTCATAGCGGCGGGTGCCGTCGACCGGGTCCTCGCGGGTGTAGTCGATGACCTCGTCGGCACCGGTCGAGCGGACCAGGTCCGCTCGACCGGTGCCGCAGACGCCAGTGACGTGGGCGCCGAGTGACTTGGCCAGCTGGACGGCGAAGGTGCCCACGCCGCCGGAGGCGCCGATGATCAGGACACGCTGGCCGGCCCGCAGGCGTCCGGCGTCGCGCAGGGCCTGGAGGGCGGTGCACGCGGAGATCGGGACGACGGCCGCCTGCTCGTGGGTGAGGTTCTCCGGCTTGGGCGCGAGCCTGTCCTGCTCGGCGCAGGCGTACTCGGCGAACGACCCGTGGCAGCTGCCGTACACCTCGTCACCCGGCCGGAACCCGGTGACGCCGGGGCCGACGGCCTCCACGTACCCCGCGACGTCCATGCCGCGGGTGCGGACCTTGGGAGCCCGCAGGCCGAAGCCCGCCGCCCGGATCAGGTACGGCTCTCCCGCCGTCAGGTGCCAGACACCCGGGTCGACACCGGCGGCCCGGACCCGGACGAGCACCTGGCCGTCGCCGGGCACCGGCCGGTCGATCTCCTCCAGCCGCAGAACGGAGGGCGGCCCGTAGACGTCGTGGACGATGGCCTTCATGTGCGGTCTCCCTCGGACTAGGACATGCGACTGCGACTACGACTCGGACTCGGGCTGGGATTCGGGGTACTGGAACACGTCGTCGAGCGGGACGGCGAACACCCGGGCGATCTGGAAGGCCATCTCCAGGGAGGGCGAGTAGCGCCCCTGCTCGATGGCGATGACGGTCTGGCGGGTGACGCCGATCCGGCGGGCGAGCTCGGCCTGGGTCATCTCGCCGTGGGCGAAGCGCAGGGCCCGGATCGTGTTGGTGACCCTGGTCGGCTTCACCACGGGTGGAATCCCAGCCGGTAGGCGGCGATCTTCGCCGTGGAGCCGAGGAGCGCCGAGAGCACGAAGGCCAGGTAGATGGCGTTGGCGATCCAGAACCGGTCGGCGCCGGCCATGGCCAGCACGAGCCCGGCCACGCCGCCGATCACCAGGAACGACTGCCCGATGTACTCGCCGAAGCGGTGGATCTCCCGGTCGCGCTGGTCCTTGGTGTCGGCCTCCCCCGGCGAGAGCAGGGCCACCGTGATGTTGAGCGCGATCGACGCGACGATCGCGGCGCCCACCGTCCACAGCAGCGCGGACACGTACGGCGCCTGCGCCAGCGGAACGCCGGCGGGCCGCCCGAGGACGACGACCAGGTACACGGCGTACGACGCGATCGTGACCAGCACCATGATCCAGGCGCGCTTCTCTTCGACTGCCACTCGCGCTCCTGATGTAAAGAAGACCTGACATCTGGAGTGTCAAGCAGTCTCGACATGATGTCAAGCTTTCTTGACATCGCTGCTCGGGGGCCAGCCGTCGGCCGACCCGTCGGCCGGCACCGGCGGACGCCGTCGATCGCAGGCTCGCGCGGAGCCCCCGGAATCACCCAACTCGGCGTGATTATGGGCGAATGTCTGCGCGCGGGGCCCGGCGTCGGCAAGGATGACGGGCTATGGAAGCTGATGACAGTGCGGTGAAGCGCCTGGTCGCTGACGCCGAGAAGGACGAGCGGCTGAGACGGCAGTATCCGTACAGCGCAGGCGGCCCGTACGGGGCCGACACGGTCACCGCGTACACCGCCTACTCCGGCTTCGCCCTGGAGGACCGGGGCTGGCGGATGCTCTTCCCCGCCCAGCCCACGCTGGCCGAGGCGCACGACGGGCTGGCCCGGGTGCTGCGCAACTGGGCGCCCGCCGCAGGCAAGGGCGCGCCCCGCTGGGAGCAGGCCGCCACCGACATCGAGGAGCAGCGCGAGGGGCAGGTCGTCCTGGACGGCGTGGTGCTGCGGGTGGCCCGGGTCGAACAACTGCTGGTGCTGACCGACCACGGCCCGCAGCCGCCGCTCCCCAGTGACCGGATCTTCCCGCAGACCTACGACGAGCGGCTGCCCGACGACGAGTAGCCGGCCACCGCAAGCCGGTCGGGTTGTCCGCCAGGTCGGGTCGGGCCTGGTAGGTGTCGCTTGCGACCGCGTCGGCGAAAGCCTTCGCCGCAAACACCTTCGCCGCAAACCTTCGGCGCAAAGCTGTTATCGCCGGTCGCCCGGCAGGTCTCCCATGTGTTGGGGCGCGACACCGCGCCGACCTGCACGGAGGTGGACCCATGAACCACGACCACGACCACGAACTCTTCGGCTCGGACTTCGACCCGGCGTTCCAGTCGAACGGGCAGCTCGACGCCCCCGCCGGCACCGCCCCGGGGCGCCCTGCGCCGGGTGAAGGCGCACGGCGTGCCGGGGGCCGACGCGGCGTCAAGCGAACCGACCACCGCGCGCGCACGATCGTGGCCGTCGCGGGGGCGGTTGCCCTGGTCACCGCAGGTACCGCGTACGGCATGCTGCGAGCCTCGGACACCGGGGCCACACCCGCGCTGATCGCCGTGGCTCCGCCCACGGAGGCGCCCTCGGCCCCGGCGGACCCGAGCGCCTCCCTCGCTGCCTCGCCGACGCTCAGGAGCCCCGGCGCCGAGGAGAGTTCGAGCCCGAGCGCGAGCCCGGCCGCGAGCGCGGGTGCGAGCCCGGGCGCCGGCCCGAGCGCGTCCGCCGCCCGGGCCGCCACTCCCGCAGCGTCGGAGGCCCGCACCTCGGGAAGCCCCCTCGCGGCGCCCCGGACCGCCGGCTCCGCCGCTGCTGCCAAGCCCGGTGGCGCCCAGACTCCCCCTGCGAAGAGCGCGGCCTCCGAAGGGGGCGGCAACGGCCAGGGCGGCGCGGGCGCCGGTGGCCAGGGCGGCCGACTGCCCGACGGAGCGCCGGTGAACGCCCCTACCGTCAGCGGTAGTTGGCCTGCCTCACAGTCCGTTGCCGACGCCGACGCGATCTCGCTCCAGCTGATCAACAAGGAGCGGGCGCTGGCCGGGGTGCCCGCCCTGCTGCCCAAGGAGGACCTCGCCGTCTCCGCCGCGCAGTGGGCGCAGCACATGCGGGAGACGGGCTTCGCCCATTCGGCCAACGCCTCGGGTGCCGGGCCCAACCTCACCAGCGAGCGGACCCTCACCGGAGAGTGCATCGTGATGTACAGCGACGCGTCGATGACCGCGGAGCAGGCCGCGGTGAAGTTCCAGGACATGTGGCGCAACCACGGCCCGCACTACCTGGCCCAGATCAACCCGAAGTACAAGGAGATCGGCGTCGGCATGTACCACGACACCAGTGGCTGGTGGGGCGTCCACGAGTTCGGCGGGTGAGTCCGACACAACCCCCGCCGTGCCCGGACACGGTCGCGAGGACGGCCGGGGGAGCCGGCGGCGGAGGAGGACCACGCCGTTGCCGAAGGTCCGGGTCTCGGCGAATTCCAGTGCGGTCCGGGCGTCCGACTCCGGGAACAGGCGCCGGCCCCGGCCAGGATCCCCGGACGGACGTAGAGGTGTCGCACGGCGGGACGCATTGAGCGGGTACCGCGTGGCCCGGGCAGGCCGGGGGCCGCGCCCGCGCTAGCCCGGGCTCGGCGTGGCCTGCACCCGGGACTGGAGAGCCTGGGAGAACGCGGCGATGCACGCCGCCAGCTGCGCCGTACTGAGCTGCCCGGTGTCACCACCGCAGGACCCGGCGGGCGTGGCCTGTCCCGGCGACGCTGCGGCGGGCGGGCTGGGCGCGCTGCTGGGGGCGGGCGAGGCGGAGGTGCTGGGGGCCGGGCCGGGCTGGTTGCCCGGGGGAGTGATGCTGCCGTTCACGGCCACCAGGTTGGGCTGCACCGTCGCGTCCCCGGACAGGTCGATGTAGTCCTGGGTCTGCCCCTGGATGTCCACGAACCCGCGCCACATGTCCCGCCCGAACGGGATGATCTCCTGGAGCTGGCCCCCGCTGCCGAACCTGATCGCCATCGAGGTCTGCTGCCCGAAGTAGGAGACCATCCGGCTGGCCAGCACGCCGATGTTGATGGTCGGACTGTCGTCGCCCCGTACGTAGACGTGCAGGTCGTTGAGACCGCCGCCGACCCGGTCCGCCTGCACCACCGCGAAGGCGACCACCAGCTGCGAGGAGCTGTCCCGCGGGACGAGCGGGGTGACGTAGTAGAGGTGGCCGTCGGTGGCGGAGCGCAGCAGGAACTCGCCCGGATTGCCGGCGTTGGTCGCGGCGGAGGTGTGCTCGTAGCCGAAGCTGCTCTCGTTCTTGGCGCCGCGCCCGCCCAGCCACTGGATCTCCGCGATCTGGGCGCGGACCACGGACGCCGGATAGGCGGCGCCCGGCAGTTCGCGCGGTGCGATCTCCGGTCGGTAGGTCAGCACGGGCTTGCCGTCGGGTGAGCCGGTGAGCAGCAGGACGCCTGCGGGCTGCAGTACCGTGCGCTCGGCCCAGCCGGTCTGCCGCTCCACCGAGATCACGATCACCGGCGCCGCCGTGCCGGGATCCGCGCCGTCGCAGTAGCCCCAGATGTCCTGGTCGCTGTAGACGAGGTCCGGGAAGCGTTCGGAGAGCAGGTTGCGCAGGCTGTTGTCCCCGGCGCCGCCGAAGGCGCGGTCGAAGGAGTGGTCGCCGCGGAACGAGCAGGTGCTGACCGTGTTGGAGCGCCCGTCCCAGATCGCCACGCCCTCG
Organism: Kitasatospora sp. NPDC050543; assembly: GCF_044457565.1. Classification (NCBI taxonomy): domain Bacteria; kingdom Bacillati; phylum Actinomycetota; class Actinomycetes; order Kitasatosporales; family Streptomycetaceae; genus Kitasatospora; species Kitasatospora sp. NPDC050543. The sequence continues at coordinate 27,416 of NZ_JBITGZ010000004.1, forward strand.
ATCGGCTGTTCGCCCGAGCCGTCCAGGACGGCCGTCCAGACCTCCTGGTTCGGCCTGCCGGTCGGCAGGTAGTGGATGCTGTGCCGCATCAGCTGGACCCCGGAGGCCTGGCCCGCGCTGTTGGCGAGCGCGGTGCTCGCGCCGGTGAAGGAGGCGGTGCGGGGGTCGAAGTCGAAGTCGGGCATCGGCGCGACCTTCACACAGGCCGGCACGTCGCTCGTACCGACCAGGTCGCAGCGGGTGCCGTCGCCCTTGCGCGAGTGGGCGGCGACGGGAAGCACCGAGCGGGGTGTGCGGTTGTCGCCGGCCGGGATGTCCAGCACCGTCGCCCTGGCGTAGAACCGCCCCAGGTCCTTGTCGTTGTCCCAGAGCCCGGTGCCCACCCGCACCGCGGACCCGAGGGTGGCGAGCACGACGACGGCCAGCAGCAGGCGCACGGACTTGCCGCCGTAGCCCGCCCCGGACTCCTCGACGGCGAACGCGATGATCGCGAGCGTGCCCAGCAGCCCGACGGTGATCCAGAGCCAGAACAGCGCGGTCGCGCCCAGTACGCTGCTGTGGGGGAAGAACTCCTGCTGGAGCAGGAGCAGATAGCTCTGGTCCTGCTGGCCGAAGCCGCCGAACACGAAGTGCTTGACCACCCAGATCAGCAGGGCGCCGACCGGCATCCACAGCCACCAGACCGCGGCGCCCAGCAGGGCCGGCCCGGTCTTGCCCGGCCTCCGATCGCGTGAAGACATGCCCGCCCCCCTCCCGGACCCGGCGTGAGCCCGGTCTCGACGGTACGGGTCAACTGCCGCGGTCATCCAGGGATTTCACCATTCGGCGGGTGACGGTCCGGTCTCGCCGGCGCGGCCGACGGGACGGCGGGACCGGACCCGTGCCGGGAGCTCGGGGACGGCTGGACCGTCGAGGACCGCTTCCGGCCGCTCGACCAGCACCGCTCCGGCGGGCTCCCGGCAACCCCCTGACATTCCCTGACATTCCCTGGCATCCCCGGCCGTGCGCCGCCTGTCGGTGGTGTCGCTCGGGCGGTGCTTCTCCGGTGCCCTCGGGCGCCGGGTCAGGGCCGCCTGGCCGGCCTGCCGCTGGGGATCAGCGGGAGGACGATGCCACCGTTGGTCAGGCCGACGCGCGGCAGGGATGCGCCCGTCCTGGCGGCGGTGAGGAGATCGGGGATCTCGTACGGTTCTGCGGCGTCCACGTCGACCTCGTAGCCCAGGTCGCCCAGGCTCGCCGCCGTCATCCGGCTCAACGGATTACCGGCCGCGGCGATGCTGGGGGACATCAGCTCGTTGTGGAACACCGACTCCCGCCAGTGGCTGTCCCGGGAGCCGGGCCCACCGACGTTCGCGACCGGCACCGGAGTCGGCTCGCCCACACCGAGCAGCTTGCCGAACTCGCTCATCGCGCCGAAGCCGGTGAAGGTCGGGTTGTTGGTGCCGGCTCCCTGCAGGAGGTCGAAGTCGGTCCAGATGCTGCCGATGCCCAGCACATGCCCCATCTCGTGGGTGATGACGTCGACGAGCGTGCCGTCGGTCTCCATCTGCTCCAGGTCGGCGGAGTCGAACCGCATGACGCCCTTCGCGGGGAGCAAGGCTCCGGCGGTGGCCGAGCTCTCCCGGAAGTCGGTGGGCCCGGCCATGCCCAGAACGTTGCCGACGCCGTCGATGGCGACACCCTCGGCCTCGATCAGGAGGTCGTCGATGACGTCGTCGCCGACGACCGCGGTGTCCAGGTCGCCGACGATGACGCGCGTCCAGCGGTCGGCGGCCTGGGCGAAGGCGTCCTCCTGGGTGGCCGTCAGGCCGCCGAGGAAGCGCACCTCGATCGTGAACGGCGAGGTCGTCGCGGCGATCTGCTGAGCGCGGGCCAGATCGGCCACCGCGCGGTAGGTCTTGAACGTGCCCGTACTGTACTTACCCATGACCACTCCCGGTTGGGTGCGTTGCGTGTCGGACTGACCCCCCTCGGGCCCTCGCGGGTGCGGACCCGCGGGGGCGCAGGTCGATGTGCCGGCGGCCCGGCAGCGGGCCCCCGATCCCACGCGGCGCGTACGTCATGCCGGCTGCCCTCCCGTCCAGACCGTGTCCTGCCGCGCGCGGTCGCCACGCTCGCTGCGGCGGTCACCGTGATCGTGGCCGGCGCCGGCGGCGGGTGGTGGCGGCGGCGCCTGCGGCGGAGGTGGTGGCTCGGGCAGCAGCCGGATCCCGTGCCGCAGCTGCACCGCACCGGGCAGGGCGACCCGGCCCTGCCGCTGGGCCAGCACGATCCGCTGCGCCGCGATCCTGCCCGTCACCAGGCAGTGGCCGGACCGCACGGCCGTCAGCCGCGCGTCCCGCACCACCACGACCAGGCCCTCCAGGTCGAACACGAGCCGCAGGTCCAGGTCGAGCGTGCCGACCCGGGCGCCGTCCACGAGCACGTCCACGTGCGGCCGGTGGCTGGAGGTGATGCGGTGGGTCGCCAGCGCCACGACCTCCTCGCTGCCCGGTGCGTCGCGGGTGCGCCGCGCGGCCTCCCGGAGGGCGGTGTGCCTGCGCCAGCCTCCGGCCGCGAGGTCCACCAGGTCGAGGGCGAGTAAGCCCTCGATCACGGAGGCGACCTCCCGCTCGGCCGCCCGGCCCACCGGGGCGGTGAGTCCGTGGGCACCGCTGACGAGATCCCGTACCGTCCCGTGCTCGTGCAGGGCCTCCGCGAGCGCGTCGACAGCGCCGTCGTGCTCGGCGCCGAACAGGAACTCCCGTACGGTGCCGGGCTCATGAAGGATCGCCGTGGTCATGTCCCCGTCTCCTCGATGCTCTGGGTGCCGGGATCGGCACGGGGTTCGAGCCGTACGGTGCGGGTCGGCCGGCTGTCGCCCGCGGGTTCGGAGAGCTGGACCTCGGCGGGGCCGACCGGCAGGAGCGCGGCGCTCACGTGTGCGTGGGCGGCCCGCGGTGCTCGGGCGCGGTGCAGCAGGAACGCTGCGGCGGCCGCCAGCAGAACGGCTCCGCCGACCGTCGGCCCGACCACCAGCCCGACGGGTGTGCCGGCGGACCCGCCGTCGGCGTCGGTGGTGGTCCCCGGCCCGTTGCCGTTGCCGGGCCCCGCGCCGTTGCCGGTTCCGTTGCCCGACCCGTTGCCGGCTCCATTGCCCGACCCGTTGTCGGGGCTCGTCCCGCCGCCGTTGCTCCCCGGCCCGACGGGCGGGACGGTGAAGGAGGAGCTGTCCGTCATGCTGCTGTCGTCAGAACAGGTGGCCCGGAGCGTGTGCCCGCCGGAGGAGGCGTCCGACGGAACGACGATCGTCTCGCTGAACCCGGCCGTGTCGTCGACCGGCGTGCGGGCGAACACCTGCCCGTCCTCCCAGGACAGCTCCACGTCCGTGCCCGGCCCGCCGGGGCAGTAGAAACCGGTGCCGGTGGCCTGGACCTCGGCGCCCGCCCGCCCCCGATCTGGGGCCAGGCTCACCACCGTGGGCTCGGCCGGAGCGGTGGGCCCGGCATCGACGGTGAACCCGACGCTGCGCACGAGCGGCTCGGTCAGCGGAGCGCCCGGTGCCTCACCCACGGCGGCCGTCGGCGCGGGGACCTTGACCTGGCACTCGGCACGAACCTCGTGCCGGCCCTCGGTGGCGTCCGCCGGGACGGCGAAGGGCACGGTGAAGCCGCCCGACTTGAAGACCTGGGTGTCGTCGATCGCGGCGTCGTCGGAGTCGAAGCTGAGCACCACCGGCGTGACGCAGCCCCCGAAGCCCTCACCGTGGACGACGGCGTCGGTACCGGCCACGCCGTGATCAGGGGTGACCGAGACGGCCGGCTGTGCCCGGGCCGGGACCGGGGCCACGAGAACGGCGAAGGCCAGGCAGACCACGATGCCGATGAGCAGCGCGGCCAGACGTCGGCCGACGGGCCGGGCCCTGGTGGACATGATCGTCGGTCACCTGGCGGTGACCGGGGCGGCGGTACCCGCCCGGCCCGAGCGGTGGGGCGGGCGGTGGGGCGGGCCGGGCGCGGCAGCACGTCCGGACGATGAACAGTCAGTCAGGGAGTGAAGGTATTCGCACATGGCGCACCGTCCTTCAACGGTCGCTTCCATTCTCCTCTCCGGCGGGGCGTCAGTACAGCCTGTGACGCCGGCGACTTTCCGCGATCGACCGGTGGCAATTCGCGGGCGGTCCGCCGCTTTCCGGGGCAGTTCTACCCCTGCGGTGCAGGCCGTGGCGGGGCGTCATCTGCGGTGACCCGCGGGAGATCTGGCAGGCTGCGGCGATGTCCGAAGGGCGGGCCGGGCTGGATTTCGACATTGCGCCGCAATTCGCCGTCGCGGGTACTTCTACCTATTGCACCGTGGGTATTTCTGCCCCTTTGAGGGCCGGAGCCGGAGGAGAAGAATATCGAAGGAGAGGTGAGCGAACAGAACGTGCGGCCAGAACACCGTCATACCGACGATACGGCGTTCGGAACAGGGCGAGCGCGGCCCCGCGGGTGCCCGGGCTGCTCGGCTCAGAGCCGCGGAGCCGCCAGGAGCGGATCCGTGACGCCGCCCGGGCAGGCGAACCCGGCGACGTCCCAGCCGGCCCGTACGGCTCCGGCCTGGTACGCGCTCTCGTAGAAGGCCAGCACGGCCGCTCGCGGATCGGCCTGGGCGCGGGCCGCGTCGTAGGGCAACACGGCCAGGTGGGCGGCGTTGCGCGCGACCCACCGTGCCGAGGAGGGCGTGAGCGGCTCCTCGGCCAGCTGCGCGGGCTCGGGAGCCGTGTAGGAGTAGAAGGCCGGCTCGCCGAGGGACGCGTCCCCGAACCAGAACCCGAAGCTGATCAGCTCCCGCGAGTACGCCTCCCTGGTCACCGGGTCGATCTGTGGCGACTGGTCGACGGACCGCCCGGAGAACCGGCTGTGCGCGATGTCGAAGGAGTGCCAGAACTGGTGGACGGGGCTCGCCTTGCCGCAGAAGCCTGACGCGAACTCCTCCAGCAGCAGGGCGACCTGACTGAGCACCAGCCAGTGCCGGTACGCCCAGGCGGGGTCGTAGCTCGCATGCTCGTGGTCCTCGGCGAACGGCCGGGCCTTGTCGGGCAGGTCGTACGGCCGGGGGACGGCGATCTCCGCACGGACACCGAGCGCGGACAGGGCCTCCAGGATGTCGTGATGGAACGACGCCACGGACTGCCCGAGCAGGGGGAAGGACGTCGCCCTGCCGTCCGCCGCCGCGACGACCAGCCGGTGATCGACGAAGTCGAAGTCGATGGTGAAGACCGGACCGCCGTCGAGCCGGCCGGTCGGACGGGTGGTGACGCCGCGCCCGGTGAGGTGGAACGGGACGTTCCACCAGTGGTTGCGCCGCGGGCTGGAGGCCAGGCGGATCTTGCCCACGATCTGCGCGAAGCGGTGCAGCGTCTCCTTGGTGTCCTGCCACTCGGCGAGCGGCATGGGCGGGAACAGGTCCATCGCGTGTCCCTTCGGGCGCTCCGCTCCGGCGGCAGCCGGGCGTGGTGGGGCTCGGGTGCTCGCTCCCCTCGGAACTGCCCACGCTAACGCCCGGCCGCCCGCGCGCCGCAGATCCCCGCTGCCTCGCCGTGTCGCCCTCCTGTGGCCTGATCGCTCCCTCGTGGCCCGTCGGCCCCCCTCGGGGTCGGCGGGGCGGCGGTTCGTGATCCCGGGGCGGGCTTGTTGTGGGCCCAACAACCGTTCGGGAACGGTGTTATGAGTGATCGTCACAAGGTCGCGAGATGAGTTGGTCTGCGACCGACGCAGGCCCCACAAGCGGCCCACGGATGACGCTTGTTAGGTAAGGCTTCCCGCCCTATGGTCTGCTGGGCCAGGGGGGACATCTGGCTTCAGCGCACAGTCATGCCCGGGGGAGAGTCATCGTGCCCAGAACCAGACAGCCCGTCATCACGACTGCCGTCCGTCGTCTCGCGCGCCTCGCGCCGTACGCCGGGGCGGGAGCCAGGTGAAGGGCAACCGGCTGGTACTCGACTCGGCCCTGACGGCTCTGGCGCCCGCGGTCTGGGGCAGTACCTACCTGGTGACCACCGAGCTGCTGCCACCCGACCGGCCGCTGCTGGCCTCCACCGTGCGGGCCCTGCCCGCGGGCCTGGTGCTGCTCGCCATCGGCCGGGTGCTGCCGCGCGGGGTCTGGTGGTGGCGTGCCCTGGTCCTGGGGGTGCTGAACATCGGCGCCTTCTTCTACCTGCTGTTCGTCGCCGCCTACCACCTGCCCGGCGGCGTGGCGGCCCTGGTCGTGGCGGTCCAGCCGATGCTGGTGCTGCTGCTGGCGGCCCTGCTGCTGAAGGACCGGATCCAGCCGTTGCAGGTGACGGCGTGCGTGCTCGGCGTGCTGGGGGTGGCGCTGCTGGTGCTGCGACCTCAGGCCGGACTGGACGCGGTCGGGGTGCTGGCCGGGCTGGCGGGCGCGGTGTGCATGGCGTCCGGCATCGTGCTCACCAAGCGCTGGGGGCGTCCGCCGGGAGTCAGCGTGCTGACGTTCACCGGCTGGCAGCTGAGCGTCGGGGGTCTGGTCCTGGTACCGGCCATGCTGTTCGCCGAGGGCCTGCCGGGCCGGATCACCGGTACGAACATCGCGGGGTTCGTGTACCTGAGCGTGATCGGGGCCCTGATCGCCTACGCGATCTGGTTCCGCGGCATCGAGCGGCTGCCCGCGCTCGGGGTGTCGATCCTGGGATTCGGCAGCCCGCTGGCCGCGACGGTACTCGGGTACCTGGTGCTGGGCCAGGCCCTGTCGCCGGTCCAGCTGGCCGGCGCGGTGGCCGTGGTCGGTGCCGTCGTCCTGGCCCAGCCCAGAAGGAAGCCGGAGGTCGACCTGGCGGTTGAGGAGCCCGTCACACAAGCGTCGTAACGAATCCTGTAGGCCATTCAGGGGGGAACCATGAAGACCGCACAGATCAGCACACGCATACGTACCAGGCTGGGGAGCTGCCTGCCCGGCCTGCTGAGGGAGCAGGCGCAGGCGCGGCCCCGGGCCGTCGCGGTCGTCTGCGGCGAGCGGAACCTCAGCTACCGGGAACTCGAACAGGCCGCCCGGCGGCTGGCCGCCGGCCTGCGCCGGCTGGGCGCGGGCGCCGACGACTGCGTCGGACTCTACGTCGAACCGTCCCTGGACCTGGTGGCCGGGGCGTGGGGCATCCTGTTCGCCGGGGCCGCCTACCTGCCACTGTCCCCGGAGTACCCCGAGGACCGGCTGCGCTACATGATCGAGGACAGCCGCACCCGCGTCATCGTCACCCAGGACCACCTGCGGGCCCGCCTCGCCGAGCTCGCCCCGCGGGGGACGCGCATCCTCAGCCTCGCCGACGCCGGGCCGGAGGCCGGCGCGGAGGCCCGGATGCTGCTCGGGGCCACGACCCGGATCGCCGACGGCACGGGGGAGAGCCCGGGCGAGGCCGGCGCCGCCGGCACGGGGAGCGCGCCGGAGCCGACGCCGGCGGGCCCGGGGCCGGACGACCTGGCATACGTCATCTACACCTCGGGCAGCACCGGCCGGCCGAAGGGCGTGATGATCGAGCACCGCAGCGTCGTCTCGCAGATGCGGTGGATGCACGCCTGCGGGCACCTGGGCGCCGGCGTGTCGGTGCTCCAGAAGACCCCGATGAGCTTCGACGCGGCGCAGTGGGAGATCCTCGCCCCCGCCGTCGGCGCCCGGGTGGTCCTGAGCCCGCCGGGCAGCTACCGCGACCCCCAGGCACTGATCGACACGATCGTCGAGCACGAGGTGACGGTGCTCCAGTGCGTGCCGACGCTTCTCCAGGCGCTCCTGGACACCGAGGAGTTCCAGCGCTGCAGATCGCTGCGAAGAGTGTTCTCCGGAGGCGAGGCGCTCTCGCGCCAGCTCGCGCGGGCCTTCGCCGACGCGCTGCCGTGGGCGTCGCTGGTCAACCTGTACGGGCCGACCGAGTGCACCATCAACGCCACGGCGTACCTGGTCGACCCGGAGGCCATCGGCGAGGGCGCCGGGTCGATCCCGATCGGCGTCCCGGTCGACAACACCCAGTGCTTCATCCTGGACGACGACCGCGCGCCGGTGGACATCGGCGAGGTCGGCGAACTGTACGTGGGCGGTGTCCAGCTGGCGCGCGGCTACCTGCACCGGCCCGACCAGACGCGCGAGCGCTTCGTCCCCTCGCCGTTCGTGCCGACCGAGCGGCTGTACCGGACCGGTGACCTGGCGTACTGGAACCCGGACGGCACCATCCAGTTCTCCGGCCGGACGGACAACCAGGTCAAGCTGCGCGGCTACCGCGTCGAGCTGGACGAGATCGCGCTCGCCGTCGAGGAGCACAGCTGGGTGCGGCGGGCGGCGGCGATCGTCACCGACGACACCAGGACGGGATTCCAGCACCTGGTGGCGTGCATCGAGCTCAACCCCAAGGAAGCCGCCCTGATGGACCAGGGCAACCACGGCGGCCACCACCAGTCCAAGGCGAGCAAGCTCCAGGTGAAGGCGCAGTTGTCCAGCCCGGGGCTGCGCGAGGCCGAGGAGCTGGCGGGCCGGCCCACGCTCGAACTGCCCGGCCGGCTGGAGACGCCGCGCCAGCGGCGGGAGACCTTCGCCCGCAAGACGTACCGCTTCTTCGAGGGCGGCAAGGTCACCCGTGAGGACTTGCTGGAGCTGCTCGCGCCGCGCCAGGCCGGCGCCCACTCGCGCGCGCCCGGCGAGCCGACCCGCCCCGAGCCGACCCTGGCCGACCTGACCCTCGCCGACCTGGGCGAGATCCTGCGCTGGTTCGGCCTGTACCGCAGCGATGAGCGGCTGCTGCCCAAGTACGCGTACGCCTCGCCCGGCGCGCTCTACGCGACGCAGCTGTACCTGGAGACGGGCGGCGTCTGCGGCCTGGACGCGGGGGTGTACTACTACCACCCCGGCGAGCACCGGTTGGTGCGGACGGGGCCGGCGGCAGCCGGCTCCGGGGCCTACCTCTCGGTGCACTTCGCCGGCCGGCGGCGGGCGATCGAGCCGGTGTACCGGAACAACATCCAGGAGGTGCTGGAGTTCGAGACCGGGCACATGGTCGGGCTGTTCGAGGAGGTGCTGCCGGAGTACGGGCTGAACATCCGCCCGCTGGCGTACCGCCCGGCCCTGCGCGCCGGCCTGGACATCGCCGATGAGGACCACTACCTCGGCACCTTCGAGATCCACCCCGACGACGGGCTGCCCCGGCAGGACACCACCGAGCTCTACCTCCAGGCCCACCCCGGCGCGGTGATCGGCCTGCCCGCCGGCCAGTACCGGTACCTGGACGGCGCGTTGGAGCACCTCTCGGACGAGCTGGTGCTGCGCAAGCACGTCATCGCCATCAACCAGCAGGTGTACGAGCGGGCGAGCTTCGGCATCACCGCCGTCGCCAGGGCCGGCCAGGAGTGGCTGGAGTACGTCAGCCTCGGGACGAAGCTGCACCACCTCCAGCGCAACGGCCTCGGGCTGGGCTTCATGTCCTCCGGCTACAGCTCGAAGACGGGCCACCCGCTGCCGGCCGCGCGCCGTGTGGACGACATCCTGGCCGGCCGCGGGATCGAGCCCGGCGCGTCGTACTTCTTCCTCGGCGGCCGGGTCAGCGAGGAACAGATCCGCAGCGAGGGCATGTACGAGGACACCGTCCACATGAAGGGCCCGGCGGAGATCATCAGGGACGAGCTGGCCGGCCTGCTGCCCGACTACATGATCCCCAACCGGGTGCTGGTGCTGGACGAACTGCCGCTGACGGCCAACGGCAAGGTGGACCTGAAGGCGCTCGCGGCCTGCGAACAGGTGAGGTCCGCCGACACCGGCGGCGCCTTCGTCGCCCCCGCCACGGCGGCCGAACAGTGGCTCGCCGAGGCGTGGGGGAAGGCGCTGAAGTACGAGAACGTCTCCGTGGAGGACGAGTTCTTCGCCGCCGGTGGCAACTCGCTGATCGCCGTCGCGCTGATCAACCGGATCAACCGGGAGTTCGGCACCAAGCTGCCGCTCCAGGTGGTCTTCGAGTGCCCGAGGCTGGCGGACCTGGCCGCCCGGATCGACAGCGGCGCGGGCGGGCCCTCCTCGCGGCTGGTCCTGCTGCACGACGAGGCGGCCGAGGGCTTGGACGGCTCGGACCGGGGCCCCGGGGCCGACGCGGGGAAGCCGGCGACACCGGTGTTCTGCTGGCCGGGACTGGGCGGCTATCCGATGAACCTGCGCCTGCTGGGGCGCGAGAGCGCGGCCGGCCGGCCGTTCTACGGTGTACAGGCCCACGGCATCAACGCGGGTGAGGCGCCGTACCCGACGATCCGGCAGATGGCCGCCGCCGACGTGGCCGAGATCCGGCGCGTCCAGCCCGCGGGGCCGTACACCCTGTGGGGCTACTCCTTCGGCGCCCGCGTCGCGTTCGAGAGTGCCTGGCAGCTGGAGCAGTCCGGCGAGCGGGTGGAGCACCTGCTGCTGATCTGCCCCGGCAACCCCAAGGTCCGCACGGCCGACGCTGAGCGGCGCGGACGCGAGACCTCGTACGCCGACGCGGCGTACGTGACGATCCTGTTCTCCGTCTTCGCCGGCACCACCAGGGGGCCCGAGCTGGAGCAGTGCCTGCGGGTCACCCGCGACGAGGACGGCTTCGTCGCCTGTGTCCACGACCTGTTCCCCGCGCTGGACGAGCAGCTGATCCGCAGGATCACGCGGATCGTCGCGGCCACCTACGAGTTCGAGTACAGCTTCCGCGAGCTCGCCGAGCGCCGGCTGGAGGCACCGGTGACGATCTTCCGGGCGGTGGGGGACGACTACTCGTTCATCGAGGGCAGCTCCGGTTACTCGGCCGCACCCCCGACCATGGTCGACCTGGCCGGCGACCACTACGCCGTGCTCAGGGAGCACGGCGTCGGCGAACTCGCGGCGGCCGTCCGCAGGCGGCTCGGCAGCTGAACCACCATCCTCGCCCCCGCAGGCCCGGTGACCCGGCCGACGGGGGCGAGCCCCGGCCGGCGGGAGCCGGACACCCGACGGGCCTGCCGCCCGTTCGCCCGGGCCCCGCCCTCATTGGGAGCCACCACCAGGACGAAGGAGCACCCGGTGCCGCACGTCACCATCCAACACTTCCCCCGGGACTTCACCGACGAGCAGCAGGAGCGCCTGGCCGAGGCACTCACCACGGTCGTCATGGAGCACTTCGACGTCTACGAGGGCGCCGTCTCGATCGCCCTGGAGCCGGTCGCCGCGCCCGACTGGGACGCCGTCGTCGTCACCCCGGAGATCACGGCCCGACCGGACCTGCTGATCAAGGCCCCGCACTATCGCGACGCCTGACGATCCCGAGGCGCCCACGGGGCCATGCGCCTGGGGGCAACACGCGCCTGGGGGCTTCACACGCCGGCGGCGACGAGGACGCCGTCGGTGGCGAAGCCGAGCAGGAGACCCACCAGGATCATCCAGCTGGTCAGCTCCTTGAGGCCGGCCCGCCGGGCCACCGCGAGCAGCTCGATCACCACGTAGAGGATGGAGCCCGCGGCGAGCCCGAGGAACGCGATGCTCACGGTCTCGTCGACCACCTGTTGGCCGATCAGGGTGCCCACGAAGGTGGGGCCGCCGCCGATCAGGCCGAGCAGCACGAGGAACCCCCAGGACGGGCGTTCGCCGGCGGCGGCCAGCGGCGCGACGATGCCGAAGCCCTCGGTCGCGTTGTGCAGGCCGAATCCGATGACCAGCAGCAGGGCGAGGGAGATCTCACCCGCTGCGGCGGAGTTGCCGATGGCCAGGCCCTCCGCGAAGTTGTGCAGGCCGATGCCGGTGGCGATCATCAGGGCCAGCGCGGCGGCGCGGGAGCGGGCCCGGGGCGTCAGCTCCTCGCTCAGGGCCGCCGCACCCGGCCCCCGGGACAGCGGCGGCGGCGCGGCCCGGCGGCGGGCGATCCACCGGTCGTAGTACACCAGGCCGAGCAGCCCGCAGGTCAGAGCGGCGGCGAGCACCGCGCCGTCGTCGGCGGCGGTGGCCCAGTGCTGGGCGGCCAGCGCCGCGTCGGTCGGTTCCCAGGCGGCGCCGAGGACGTCCCAGAGCAGGAAGATCAAGATGCCGACGGCGAGCGCGTTGAGCCCGGCGCTCAGGCGCGGGGCGGGGTTGCGCAGCCGGCCGATCGGCAGGCCCAGGTAGATGGTGAGGCCGGCGACGGCACCGAGCAGGGCGATCTGCGGGCTGGACATGGGGGCTCCGGGAGGACGCGGCAGGAGGCCGGCGGGCGACCAATGGTTAGGCTTACCTAACACTTACCCGCTCAAGTGCCGTCCGCATCTCGGAGTGACGGGCGGGCGCTCGCTCGGTGGATCTGCACGCCCGCCGGGCGCCTACGCCCGGCGGCCCCGACCGGCCGGGCCCGCTCGCTGCGCGCCGCGTCCCGGCTGCGTCCTGGGCTGGTCCCCGGCGCGGTCAGTGCTGGCTGTTGCGGAAGCCGATCACCACGGCGCCCCACCAGCAGATCTGGGAGATCAGCGCGGTGCCGGCGCCCCAGGCCAGCAGGCGCCCGGTCAGCGGGGTGGGCCCGTGCTGCGCCATCCGTCTGTTGAGCAGCCCGGCCTGGAGGCCGTTCACCGTGAGGACCAGGACCAGCGCCAGCTTGACGCGGGTGATGGGGGAGGCCAGCTCGGGTTCGAGCATCATTCCGCTGACGACGAGTCCGGCGAGCCCGGCCCAGATCGGGGTGTGCAGGCGGGTGGTGGTGCCGAGCGTCTCATGCAGGGTGCACCGCCGGGTCATCCACGGCATCCCGTAGTAGTCGGCCACCAGGACGGCGCCGAACCCGAGGACCAGCGAGGCCAGATGGACGAACAGGGCCGCCGTGTGCAGAGCGGGGTCCGCCTGGATGTGTGCGGAGATCCAGGCGCAGGCCGTCAGGCCGGCGCAGGCCAGCAGAGCCGCGGTGGCGACGGTCCACCAGCCGTCGTGCAGGCCCAGCGGTCGGGCGGCCTCGTCGGCGGAGCGCGCGGACGCGGGAGGGATGGACACCGACGGCTCCGACGGCAGAGCGGACACGGACGCCTCCAGGATGATCACGATAAAGTCAGGTAAGGCTTACCTATATGTCGGGGCCGTGGTCAATCGGAGAGCCCGGCAATCGGCCCCCCTGGTCGAAGCGTGGCCGCACCGATGCGGAGTCGAGATCTGACGGTGTGAAACGTTGTAAGGCAAGGCTTACTTGCCCTAGTCTCTGCGCGCCGAAGACCGGTGCGGCGACGGGGCTGGCGCAGGCGCCGCCGGACGACACGGGTGCAGAAGTCGCTCGCGGCCCGCGACGTGCTGCACGACGAGTACACCCAGCACGTCGGCTCCGGCCACGTCGCGTGTCCGGCGAGTGTGCGCAAGCCCGGTGAGTGGTGGGGGCAGGCCCTGTTCGGCTGAGTCCTGTCCGTCTGGTCCGTCGCCCACCCTCTTCCCCCTGTGTGCTTGGGAGTTCCCACGCCACCGTCCCGAGTGCGCCCCGCTCTCGGCCTCCTCGGCCGACGGCGGGGCGCATCGTCGTCGGCGGGACCGGATGTCTCCCGGCCGCCCGCGCCCTCAGCCGCCGCCTCAGTCGCCGCCATCGCCGGCCAGGTCGTCGCCGGCGCCGGCGCGCAGACCCTCGGCGGCTTCCTGGTAGGCGTGGGTGGCCCGGGTGAAGTAGTCGAAGAGCACGTCGAGTTGTTCAGGGGAGTACCCGCCGAGAATCTCGCCGATCTTCTGCCGGGCAGGTGCCATGACCCTGTCCAGATCGGCGGGTCTGCCGAGCGGCTCGACGGTGACCTTGCGCCGGTCGGTGGGCGAGGGGACGCGACGGACGTAGCCGGCCTGCTCCAGCCGGTCGATGAGCCGGGTGGTGGGTCCGGTGGTCAGCCCGGTCCGGGTGCCGAGCTCCCCGGGGGTCATCGCCCCTTCCAGCTCCAGGATGTTGAGGGCGTACAGGTCGGTGGCGCCCAGCTCGCACGCCTTGGCACCGGCATGGCCGTGCAGCATGACCGCGCTCAGGTAGCGGCGGTAGATCCGGCCGGCGTCCGACGGCACCTGTGGTGTTGACACGGTCTTCCCCGCTTCCTAGTCTCTTCTCTAGAGAAGAGACTTCTTTGAAGAAGTAACTTCTCTGGAGAAGTTACCACAGGAGGGGGTGACATGAGCGTCACAAGGAGCGAGCGCGCAGACCGATGCCGACGCTCCGTACAACACCGCCGACCTCGGCACCTGGCGGCAGGCCGCCGCGACCTCGCCGAGCCCCGCTCGGCGCCGTAGAGCCCCGCTCCGTAGAGCCCGCCGATCACCCGTCAAGAGAGGACCCACCCCCGTGAACACCGTCTCCCCGACCCCCGCCGCCACGGCCCAGGACGACATCGCCGCCATCCGTGCCCTGCTGGCGCAGGCCTGCGAGGCCTGGAACCGCGGGGACGGCGCCGCCTACGGCGAGCTGTTCACCGCCGACGCCACCGACGTCACCTATGTCGGCACCGTCTACACCGGCGGTGAGGAGATCGGCCGCGCGCACCAGGCGCTGTTCGACAGCTTCCTGAAGGGCAGCCGGCTGACCGTCGAGATCCTGGAGATCCGCCGCTACGGCAGCGATGCCGCCGTCGTCGTCACCCGGGGTGACGCCCACAAGGGCGAGCCGAAGAGGCTCGGCAAGCTCGCGACCTACACGCTCGTCCGCGAGTCCGGCGGGCGGTGGCGGATCGCCGCAGTCCAGAAGACCAAGCGCAACGGCCTGATGGAGGCCTTCTCGTTCAGGGCCCAGCCCGCCACCCGTCCCGCCTCGCGCGCCGGGTGGAGCTGATGGGCGCCCCGGCGCCGAACCCGGGTGCGGCGTCCGAGCATCGACGTCAACTGACCAGCTGCTAGCGGCGAGTGACGAACGGTCGGAACCATGCGCCGGCGATGCAGGTCCGGTGTGCCGGTGCGGGGGGCGGTCGAAGGACTGTCACCGGGGTGTTGGAGAATCGAACGAATCATTGCGGCGTATCGAAACGGAGCACTCTGGTGAAGCGTCTGCTGTTGGCTGTCGCCGCGGCCCTGTTGGTGACGACCGGCTGCGGCACGGTGCACACCGCCGGCTCCGGCTCCGGCTCCGGCTCCGGCGCCGAGGCCTCGCCGGCCGTCGAGTCGTCCCCGGCCGATCAGCGTACGAAGGCTCAGGCGCAGGCCGCCGCTCGGCACGACCAGCTGTTCCCGGACGTGGCGGCCCGCTGCGCAGGCGTCATCCCCAGTCCCTCCGGCCCGTCCGGCCCGTCCGGCTCGGCCACTCCGTCCAGCGGTACGGCGGACGGCGCCGACCCGGCGGCTAAGAAGTACGCCGAGAACCACGCCTTCAAGATGACCGTGAACCTCGACGCGCCCGCGCAGTGCCGCGGGGACGCCCACGCCGCACGCATCGCGGCCGCGCTGGAGCGGCAGAAGCCCGGTAAGGCGTCCACGCTCACCGAGCAGGAGCTCCAGAGCGCCCTGGAGGCGCTCGGGTACCCGAAGGACTCCACCCAGGTCTACCGTTCGGGCGGCGCCGTCACCTTCTCCCTGTTCGTCCCCGCCACCGGGCCGTGTGTCACGGGCCGGCTGGACTCGCCCCTGAACGTCAAGGGGCACGGCCCGTACATGGAGGGCGGCTGCACGGAACCCAAGGGCGGTCACTGACACGGCCGTCCGGCGCGGGGCCCCGCCGCCACTCGCCGCCACCGGGCCGCGCCGAGCGGCCTACGGGTGCACCTCCGGGTGGGCCGGCGGCCGGCCCGCCGGGCACCAGCGGCCTGCTCTCGTACGCGGCGGATCTCGTCGTTGGAGCGGGCCGCGCCGATGAGGGCGAGCACCTCCCGTTCCCGGGGGTCAGCCCGTCCAGGTCCGTCGGGCCCTTCGCCTCGGCGGCAAATTCGATGGGACCGGTGAGTTCGGCCCGGCTACGCTCCCGGCATGAGTGGACCCGTTCTGGTGATCGAGTTGGCGCAAACCGTTCCCCCGGCCAAGGTGGGGGAGCTTCGCGAGCTGCTGCTCGGCATCTGCACGCACTTCGAGGAGCCCAGCCCCGGCACGTTCGACCTCCAGGTGTCCGCCCAGCGACTCGGAGCCGCGGACACCCGCAGCCAGGACCCGTACGCGCCGTTCCCGCTCCCACTCCTGACGTCCGGCGCCGGGGACGCCGGGCGGGCCGAGGCCGGGCCCCAAGCAGGGCCCGAGGACCGCGCCGCGCTCGCCTCCCTGATCGGCTTCAACCCGTTCCGCGAGGACTGGCGCCGCCCGCTCATGGTCTCCTTGCGGGGGCTCGGCTTCTCGGACCTGGCGAGCGCGGAGAGCTACGAGGCCGGGTACGAGACCCGGTACGAGGACGACGATCCCGAGCTGGCGGCCCTGATCGGCTTCACGCCGGTGAACACCGTCGACGTCATCGCCTTCTGCAGCCGCCCGCTCGACCACACCACCACCGCCCTGCTGACGGCTGCCGTGATGGACGTGGTGGGAGGTGTCGCCGTCATCGAGCTGCCCGAGGACCAGGTGCCGCTCGTGGCCGGCCTGCCCGGCGTGCTCGCGAGCTCGACCCACGACCGGCCGACGGTGATCGGTACGTCGCGGTTCCTGCGGGCCTGGGCCGGGCAGCCCGGCTTCCGGCTCCTCAAGTAGGCCTCCGCCCGGGCCGCAGCGCGGGCCCGCACCGTCCGCCAACCGGGGCTGCGGCGGCAGCAGTTCGGATCCCCCGGTGGGCGGCCGACGGTTAGTTCTACCCCGTGCCGTGGGTGTTCCTACCCCTTGGAAACGTGACCGGCGAGGAGAAGAATGTCCCGCGAGGGGTGAGAGATGAGCCGGGGGCTCAATGCGGCAACAGGCAGTAGGGGCGCGGTGAATGTGCGCCCGAAGCATGGTGAGCGTCAATCGAGGAATCCGCCATGAAACAGTTCCACTCGAAGCAATGCCACTCCGAACTGGTCCACTCGTTCATTCCGCCTCACGTGCTCGACCACATCGCGCGGGTGCAGGGCCGCGAGACCCTGGAGCCGTCCGCGGCGCAGCGTTCGGCCGTGGTGTCGGCGCAGTTCCGCCGGGTCCGCCGGAACCAGACCCCCGACGTCCCCGGGACGACGGCCCTGCTGGCCGCGCCGGGCGCGGCCGGCCTCAAGGGTCTGACGACCCCGGGCGTGGGCACCGCCGGCCGGCTCATCTACGACGACGAGACGCAGGCCAACTACAACGTCAAACTGATCCGCGGCGAGGGCGACCCGGCCGTCGCCGGGCAGAACGCCGACCAGGCGTACGACAGCCTCGGCGCGGTCCGGGACTTCTACAAGCGCCAGCTCGGCCGGAACTCGATCGACAACGCGGGCCTCAACCTGGTCGCCAACGTCAACTTCGGCGAGCAGTTCGACAACGCGTTCTGGGATCCCGACGCGCAGGTCATGGTCTTCGGGAACGGCGACAACGTCATCTTCAAGGACCTCACCGGTGACATCGACGTCGCCGCGCACGAACTCACCCACGGGGTCACCCAGTTCACCGCCGGCCTGAACTACACCCCCGACCAGACCGGCGCACTCAACGAGTCGTTCAGCGACATGATCGGCTCGGCCGTCGACGCCTGGCTCAACCAGCGGGACGCGGACACCCACAACTGGCTCATCGGCGACGAGGTGATGGCCGACGACCTGGCCGGCGAGGCACTGCGCAGCATGGCCGAGCCCGGATCCGCCTACGACAACCCGGTCATGGGCCGCGATCCGCAACCCCGGGACATGAGCGGCTACTCCGAGCCCGCCGACCCGCACCTGATGTCGGGGATCCCCAACCGGTGGTTCTACCTGGTCTGCAAGGAGATCGGGATCGACGCGGGCACGGTGATCATGTACCAGACGCTGCAGAACCTGTGGCCGACCGCCGTGTTCGGCGACGCGGCCGTCGTCGCCGCCTCGCAGGCGCGCATCCTGGCCGAGACCAAGCGCGTCCCCCCGGAGGCCGCCCAGGTGGTCCGTGCGGCCGCCCGCCAGCAGGGCTTCTGGTAGCCGACGACGGGCCCATCGAGAGGGAGCAGCGGGGCCGCATCCCGTGCGGCCCCGCTGCTGCCCGCCTGCCTGCCCGCCCGCCCGAGCTTCGCGGCGCTCTGTCGTGCCGGGCGCCCACCGCCCGGGCGGCCGCCGGTGCGTCGGTTTCCGGCAGGGCTGGAATCCGGGCCCGGCGATTTCCGCTCCGCGGGGTGGTCGGGCAGGCTGGGGCCCGGCCGCCGGCTCCCAGCCGCAGGCCGCCGGCCCGCCCTGGAAGGAATCCCGTCATGCCCGCCGCCGCGCCCGGTCCGCAGTCGCTCGACCGCGGGCTGGACCTCCTCGACGCCGTCGCCGGAGCCGCCGGTCCCGTCACGGCCAAGGTGCTCGCCGAGTACCTGGACTGCTCGCTGTCCACCGTCTACAACCTGCTCGGGCCGCTCACCACTCGCGGTCATCTGGCCCGTACGGGCGGTGGCTACGTGCTCGGCCACCGGATCCCGGCGCTGCACCGCGGCTACCAGCGCCAGCTACGGGCCGACCGGGACGTGCGCGAGCTGCTGGTCCGGGTCCGCCACGAGGCGGGCGCGGACGCGTACTTCAGCGCCTACCGTGACGGGCTGATCACCGTGGTCGACAGCACCGCACCCGTCGCGGCGGAGCGCGAGCCCTTCGCCGTCGGGGCCGACCAGCGGGCGCACGCCACCGCGCACGGCAAGGTGCTGCTCGCCGGCCTGCCGCGGGCCGCCCGCCGCAGGTACCTCGCAGACCACGGGCTGCCCCGGATGACGCAGAACACGATCACCTGCCCCGAGCGGTTCGAGTCCGAGCTGCACCGGGTCCGCGCCCAGGGCTTCGCGGTGTCCGTCGGCGAGTACGACCTCGCGTTCACCTGTGTAGCCGTGCCGCTGCCCGGCGGCCGGCCGGACCGGCGGGCCGACCAGGCCCTGTCGGTGTCGCTGCCGACCGCGGACTACCGGCGCCGGCATCGTCAGATCGCCGCCGTCCTCACCGACCTGGCCCGGCACGCCGGGCCGGCCACCGCGAGCACCCGGACCGGCACCACCCGGACCGCCGGTGCCACCCGGGGCAGAGGTACCACCCTCACCACCCTGACCGACCCCACCACCCGAGGAGTGTCATGATCTTCATCGCCGTCAAGTTCACCGTCCGGTCCGACCGCAGCGACGACTGGCTCTCGCTGGTCCAGGAGTTCACCGAGGCGACCCGGCAGGAGCCGGGAAACATCTCCTTCGAGTGGTCGCGGAGCGTGGACGACCCGCACCGCTTCGTCCTCCTGGAGTCGTTCGCGTCGCCGCAGGCCGGCGAGGAGCACGTGCGGTCGGAGCACTTCAGGAAGGCGATGGCCTGGATGCCCGACGTGATCGCGACGACCCCGGAGATCGTCAACGTCGAGCTCCCGGACGAGGGTTGGTCGCGGATGGCCGAGCTCTCCCCGCGCGGCGAGTAGGCGCCTACCCCCCATCGAGGGTGGCGTCAGCGACTGTCCTGAGCCGGTCGTGCAGCTGATCGCAGCACGTGGAGGCGCCGAAGGCCGGAGCCTGGTCGAGGTCCTCCGCCGGACGATCTCGACCAGGCAGGCAGATCAGTCGTCGATTGCCTGGTACAGGGTGGTCCAGAAGTCGTGGATGGCCCGCGCCGAGTCCGGGGTGGACATCCCGGTCTGGGTGAGCAGAATGCCGATGAGCTGGTTGTCCGGGTCGGCGTACGTGGTGGTGCCGGCTCCGCCGTCCCAGCCGAACTGGCCGATGGGCGCGAAGTCACCACGGTAGGTGCGCACCGCCGTGCCGAAGCCCCAGCCGCCGTGCTGCCCCAGGCCGTGTGACAGATGGACGACGTTGCGGGCCAAGGCTTCTCGGGCGGCCAGCTGCTCGGGCGTGAGGCGGTTGGTGGTCATCAGCTCAACGGCGGGCCGGGACAGGATCCGTTGAGTACCGTGCATCCCGTGGTCCAACAGCATGCGGAAGTAGGCGTGGTAGTCGTCGACGGTCGAGTCGAGTCCGCCGCCGCCCGACTGGAACGCCGGGGGTCGGCTGTGGTGTCCCCCTTCGGCCTCGTCCTCCACGATGAACTCTCCGGTCTGCGGATCGGGGGCGTACAGGGGAGGCAGCCGGGCGATCTTGTCTGCGGGCACGTGGAAACCGGTGTCCTTCATGCCCAGCGGATCGAAGACGCGTTCGCGCAGAAACGTCTCGAACGGCTGGCCGGTGACCCTGGCGACGAGCACCCCGAGCACGTCGTCGCCGACGTTGTACAGCCACCGCTCTCCGGGCTGGTACATCAGCGGGAGCGTGCCCAGGCGGCGCATCCACTCATCCGGCCCCGGTTCGGGCAACAGCCATCCGTCCTCCTGGCCGTAGATCTTCTGCTCGAAGAACGCGCCCATGATCGGAGAGGTCCGTGCCGTCATATCCAGTCCGAGCCCGAACGTGGAGGTGAGCAGGTCCCGCACCGTGATCGGACGCCGCGCCGGCACGGTGTCCTCCAGCGGGCCGTCGGCCCGCTTGAGCACCCGTCGGTCGGCGAGCTCGGGCAGCCACCGATCTGTCGGCTCGTCCAGCCGCAGCCGGCACTCATCCAGCAGGATCGTCGCCGCCGCCACCGCGACCGGCTTGGTCGTCGAGGCCATCCGGAAGATGGTGTCCCGGCGCATCGGTAAGCCACCGTCATGGCGCATCGTCCCGATCGCTTCGACGTGTGTCTCATCCCCCCGGCCGACCAGGGCGACGAGCCCGGGAATCCTCCCGGACTCCACATGTCGTGCCAGCACCTCGCGCAGTCTGCGCAGCCCTGCTTCGGAGAAGCCGCTGTTGCCATTTCCCATCATGAATCTCCTTGCCTGCGCTCGATGGCATCGGTCAGCCGCTTCCGCTCACGGGTGGGGACGTAGCCGCCCTCCGAGTAGTTCTGGACGAACGCCTCGACGAACTCCACCGGGTCCTCCCCGACGATCTCGCGGATCGGCGTTCCGTTCGCCGCGGCCTGCTCGAAAAGGTCGGCGAGGTCTTCGAACATCGACGCATTGCTGTCGCCGTCGATCGGCACGAAGTACATGAGGTACCGCTCGATCGCCTCGACCGCCGCGCGGTAGTTCTCGGGAAGCCGACGGGAGCGCGCCTTGTACGCCCTCCAGCGCTTCTTGGGCCCGATCACCTTCGAGATGAAGCCGCTCTTCTCGACATCGGACATGGTTACCTGCCCCCTTCGTGGAGCTGTTCCAGTCGTTCCGCGAGGAAGCTCCACGTCCTCCAGAACTCTTCGAGGTACTCCTGTCCCTGAGCGTTGAGGGAGTGCACCTTGCGTGGCGGCCCCTTCTCGGAGGGGACCTTCTCCACGTCGACGAGACCGCGCTTCTCGATCCTGATGAGCAGCGCGTAGATGGTCCCTTCGGCGATGTCGGAGAAACCCTGCTCCCGCAGTCGCGCCGTGATCTCGTAGCCGTACGCGGGCCGGCCGGACAGGGACGCGAGAATGATGCCCTCCAGCGTGCCCTTGAGCATCTCCGTCAGCAGCTTGGCCATGGAACACCTCCTCCCTGAGCTATTCAGCGCTACTGAGTACCGGTATACCGTAACGCTGACTACTGGTACTTAGCAAGACCGAATAGCGGAGATGCAAGCGGGCACCGTGTGGCGTGTTATCGCCTCCGCCGCGTACCCGCCGTTGACCGTGGCCCGTCGGCCGGGATTGGCTCGGCCGAGCTCCCGGCCGACGGGGCCGGCGGGTGACCCAGGGGAGGAACCATGGACGGACTCGGGCGGGCCCGGACACCGGTCGTGCTGGCCGCGTGTGCCGTGATCGCACTCGTGACGGGGGCGCCCGCCGCGGTGGCACTAGCCGTGCCGCGGACCGAGCTGGTGAGCGGCGCGCCGGGCGGGGTGCCGGCGAACGGCGGCTCCTCGGACGACGCGATCAGCGCCGACGGCCGCTTCGCCGTGTTCACCTCCGATGCGAGCAACCTCGTGCCGGGCGACACCAACGGCACCACCGACGTGTTCGTCCGGGACCTGCGCACCGGCCGTACCGAGCGGGTCAGCGTCGCGAGCGACGGCACCCAGGGCAGCTCGTACTCGACGGAGGCGGCGATCAGTGCCGACGGCCGTTTCGTCGCCTTCGCCTCCGCCGCACCGGAGTTCGCATCCGGCGACACCAACGCCACCACCGACGTCTTCGTGCACGACCGGCGGACCGGGCGCACCGAACGCATCACCACGGGCGACCCCGGGCAGCAGCAGCCGGGCGGTTCGGACATGCCGGCGATCAGCGCGGACGGCCACCTGGTGGCGTACATGTCCGGCCGCAGCGACCTGGTGCCCGGCGACACCAACGGCGTCACGGACGTCTTCGTGTTCGACCGCCGGACGGGGGAGACCAGGCGCGTCACGGTGGCGGACGACGGGACGCAGGCGGACCGGGCCTCCACCCGGCCGGTGATGAGCGCCGACGGGCAGCTGGTCGGGTACATCTCGCGGGCGGGCAACCTCGATCCGGCGCAGCGGCCGGCGGCGCAGGGCGCGAGCACGGCGTCGGACGAGGAGTCCGGCGAGGAGTCCGCTGACGGGCAGCTCTTCAAGCCCCGCACCTACCCGTTCTACGTGCACGATCTGCGGACCGGCCGCACCCGTGTCGCGAGCCTCGGGGTGGACGGCGCCGCCCGGGGCACGGCCACCGCCTCGCTCAGCCCGGACGGCCGCTATGCCGTCTTCTCCTCCCGGATGGACGACGTGGTGCCCGGCGACGCCAACGGCACCACCGACGTGTTCCTGCGCGACCTGCGCCAGGGCACCACGCGGCTGGTCAGCTACGCGCCGAGCGGGGTGCAGGCCAACGGCGACTCGGACCTCGGCGTGCTCAGCGCGGACAACCGCCGGCTGTTCTTCTCCTCCTCGGCCGACAACCTGGTGCCCGGGGACACCAACGGCGTGTCGGACGTCTTCGTCCGCGACCTGCGCGCCGGCACGGTGGAGCGGGTGAGTGTGGCCTCCGACGGCGGTCAGTCGGCCGGCTACGCGGGCGGACCACTCATCGACGCGGCGGGCCGTACCGCGCTGTTCACGGCCGAGGACGGCTCGCTCGTCTCCGGGGACACCAATGCGCAGCCGGACGTCTTCGTCCGCCGCCTCGTGGGGTGACCCACCCGCCAGGGGAGGGCCTGCCGGCCTCCGGGAGGGCGATTGAACGGAATCGGAGTGGCGGCCATGGCAAATCTGACATATGCATGTTCACTTGACGGGTAGACAGATAGCTTCTCCACCTGGCATCTGTACCGCGGCGAGGGCCGGCAGCAGCCTCAGGGGCTGTCCTGCCGGCCCTCGCCGCTGCGACCCCGCATGATGCCGCATCACCCCGCATCACCCCGCATCACCCCCGCATGACCCCCGCATGACCCCGCGCCACCCCCCGTTCGCCTCTTCGGCCGACCGATCAGCCGACCGGCCCGGCCCGAGCGGGGGCCGAGCCTGTCCGCATGGATCGACGGAAGGACTTCGTAGTGAACACACGGACCCGTCACACCGCTGCCGCCGCCTTGGCGGTCGCCGCACTCACCACCCCGCTGCTGCTCGCCGGGGCCGGGAGCGCCTCGGCAGCCCCGGACCCGGCCAGGAAGGCCGCCAAGCTGGCCGAGAAGCTCGTGGACCGGAGCGAGGGCGAGAACGCGTACGAGACCCTGGAAGCGCTCCAGCGCTTCGCGGACCGCGACGGCGGCACCCGGGTCGCGGGTTCCAAGGGGCATGCCGACTCCGCCGGGTACATCTACGAGCAGGCACGCGAGGCCGGACTCAAGGTCACCAAGCAGGAGTTCGAGTACCCGTTCACCGAGACGCTGGCGCAGACCCTGAAGGTGCTCGCGCCGCAGTCCGAGGACATCCCGATCTCCGCGATGACGTACTCGGCCAGCGGTCCGGACGGCGGCACCACGGCCGAGGTCGCGGTCGTGCCGGTGGACGACACCACCGGCTGCGAGGCCGGCGACTACGCCGCGGGCGCCTTCGGCGGGAAGATCGCGCTGATCCGGCGCGGTGGCTGCACGTTCGCCGCCAAGCAGGCGGCCGCCGCCGGGGCGGGCGCGGTCGGCGCGATCATCTACAACAACGCCGACGGCGACCTCGGCGGCACGCTCGGCTCACCGGCCGAGGCCAGGATCCCGACCGGAGGTGTCTCCAAGGCGCGCGGCGAGACGCTGGTGGCTCGGGTGGCCGGCGGCCCCGTCAGCGTGAACCTGGACATCCGCACCCACACGGAGACCCGCAAGACCTGGAACGTCATCGCCGAGACCAAGGGCGGGGATCCGGACAACACCGTCTTCATCGGCGCACACCTCGACTCGGTGCTGGCCGGCCCCGGCATCAACGACAACGGCTCCGGCTCGGCCGGCATCCTGGAGGTGGCCAGGAACCTCGGTGAGCGCGAGGTGAAGAACAAGGTGAAGTTCGCCTGGTGGTCGGCCGAGGAGTACGGACTGCTGGGCTCCGAGGCCTACGTCGCCTCGCTGTCCGAGGCCGAGCGGAAGAAGATCAGGCTCTACCTGAACTTCGACATGATCGCCTCGCCCAACTCCGTCCAGTTCGTCTATGACGGCGACGACTCGGACCATGCCGGCTCGGGCCCGGGCCCGGCCGGCTCGGCGCAGCTGGAGCGTCAGATCAACCGGTACCTCGACGGACGTGGTGCGCCGCACGAGGGCGCCGACTTCACCGGCCGCTCCGACTACGGCCCGTTCATCAAGGCGGGCATCCCCGCCGGCGGCACGGCCACCGGTGCCGAGGGCATCAAGACCGCCGCGCAGGCGGCCACCTACGGCGGCACGGCCGGCGTCGCGTACGACAAGTGCTACCACCAGGCCTGCGACGACCTCGACAACCTCGACATCGACGCCTTCGAGCTCAACATCGACGTCATCGCCAACGCGGTGGGCGCCTATGCCTGGGACCTGTCCTCGCTGTCGGCCCCGGTGACCCCGGAGAACACCGGCGGATCGGCGGGCGGTGGCGGTGGCCTGCACGACGACCACGAGCTGACCCGCTAGCGGCGAGCCGGCTCCGCCCGGGGCGGCGCGGGGCCGCCCTGGGCGGAGCCGCCCGAGGAGGCGGCCGCGAGGAGGGCGGCCCCGAGGAGGGCGATCGGCTGGACGAACGTGAACAGAACCGTTCAGGGTGAAGACACTTGTCATGAGCGCAGCCCTGATCCCTCGGGTATATAGCTGGCAGGCCCGGTCGGCACTCCCCCCACGGAGCGGCAACCGGGCCTCAGCTGGGCAGCAGGGTCCGTCCGACGCTCCCCCCACGGGGCGGCGGCCGGGCCCGCGCGCCGTTTCCGACGCCAGCACCACGCAGCGTACATGTCACATCTACGCATGGCTACCGCATGGCGTGTCGAACGTCAGTCTGCGTTGTCGCGCGCGCCTTCGACGCGCGCCCCCGGCGGGCGCTCGGCCGGGGTGCCCGTGCGTTCGCGCCCCCAGGTGCGCCCCATTCTCCGGCGCCCCCATTCCCCATCCCGCGTCCGCCGTCGACTGCCGGTGGGTGCCACGCTGTCGTGGCTCATTGCGTCGCGGCGCAATGGCGTTCCTGCGTGGCGTTCCTGGATGGGCCCTTGCGGTCGGCCTCGGACCCCTGGCGTGCGCCCGGGTGGAGGCGGGGTACACTCCTCTCAAAATGGTCTAGACCACGATGTGTATCAGAACGGTGGATCAGCATGGAAATCGTGATCGTTCCCGACGCCGCCACAGGTGGCGAGCTCATCGCCAGGGCGATCGCGGAGCTGTTGACCGACAAGCCGGACGCCCTGCTGGGCGTGGCCACCGGTTCCACGCCGTTGCCCGTCTACCGCGCGCTGAAGTCCCGGGTCGAGGCGGGCACCCTGGATGCCTCGCGCGCCCGGATCTGCCAGCTCGACGAGTACGTCGGCCTGCCCGAGGGGCACCCCGAGTCCTACCGCGCGGTGGTCCTGCGTGAGGTCGTCGAGCCGCTCGGCCTCACCGAGGCGTCCTTCCTGGGCCCCGACGGCGCCGCCGCCGACATCGCCGCCGCCTGCGCCGCCTACGACCGCGCGCTGGCCGAGGCCGGCGGCGTCGACCTCCAACTGCTCGGGATCGGCACCGACGGCCACATCGGCTTCAACGAGCCGTGCTCCTCGCTGGCCTCCCGGACCCGGATCAAGACCCTCACCCACCAGACCCGCGAGGACAACGCCCGCTTCTTCGACAACCTGGACGAGGTCCCGCACCACGTCATCACCCAGGGCATCGGCACCATCCTGGAGGCACGTCACCTGGTGCTGCTGGCCACCGGGGAGGCCAAGGCCGAGGCGGTGGCACTCGCCGTCGAGGGCCCGGTCGCCGCCGTGGTCCCCGCCTCGGCGCTCCAGCTGCACCCGCACGCCACGGTCGTCGTGGACGAGGCCGCCGCCTCCCGCCTGCGGCTCGCCGGCTACTTCCGCGAGACCTACGCCGCCAAGCCCGCCTGGCAGTCGATCTAGCGGATCCCGCCCCGGACGAGCGGCCGGTGGCCGGCCTTGGCCGGGGCCGGCGGCAGGGGCCGGCGGCAGGGGGGAGGGGCAGGGGCAGGAGCACACGGGACAGACCCGGCTCGATTCGTCCCCGGTTTCGGTTTGCCGCCCGGGATGGTGGACAACCGCGCCTCATGAGCATGAGGCTGACACGGAACACTCTCCTGCCGCCGCCCGGCGAGGCACCGCTGCCCCGAGCCCTGAACGGCATCGAGGAGCAACACTGGCTGGACCCGGCGGTCAACCGGATACAGCACGCCGTCCGGGTGCTGCCGCCCGGTGACACCCGGGACCTGCTGCGCGGGACATGGCTCGGCCACCCGCTGCACCCCACACTGGTCCAGCTGCCCGTCGGCTGCTGGCTCAGCGCCGCCGTACTGGATCTCGTACCGGGTGAGCAGCCCGCCGCGACCGGTCTGGTGGCGCTCGGCCTGGCCGGCGCCCTGCCCGCCGCCGTGGCGGGCTGGGTCGACTGGGCGGAGCTGGACGAGCGGCGGCTGCGGCTCGGACTCGTCCATGTGGTCGCCAACACCACCGGCATCGCCCTGTACACGGCGTCGCTCACCTCCCGCCTGCGCGGCAAGCGCGCCGCAGGCAGGCTGCTGGCCTACCTCGGACTGTCGGCCGTGGCAGTCGGCGGCGTGCTCGGCGGCCACCTGGCGTACCGGCAGGTGGTGGGCGCCGACGCCGGCGGATTCCCGTGGTGAGGCCTCCCGGCCTGCGCTACCCGGCCGCCCGCAGGTAGCTGCTGCCGTCCCTGGTGCGCGTCAGCAGGCCGGCGATGACCAGATAGCGGCGCAGCGCGGCGCAGTCCTCGTGCACCGTACGCAGCGCCTCGTTGACCTCGCGCTCGCTGTAGGCCCGGTCAGGCTCGAAGAGCGTCTGTGAGAGGTGGACGAGCACCTGCTCGCGGCGGGCCGCCTTCCGCGGGATCGCCGTCAGCCGCCCGTGCGAGAAGAGCGCGGCGAGCCCCTGTGAACTGGTGGAACCGTTGTCCGACATGACGGGAAGCCTTCCATTCGGCCCGCCGCCCGGCAACGCGATTTCACCGGCGCAGCCCCCCGCCCCCGCCCCCGCCCCCGCCCCCGCCGTCGCGCTCGCCCTCGCCCTCGCTCTCCTCCCCGCCGGAGCCGGAGCCGTCCTGCCCGGCCACGCACGCCCCCAGGCCCAGCAGCCTGCGCGAGGTGATCGGCAGTTCGCGCACGCGCACCCCCGTGGCGTGGTGCACCGCGTTGGCGACGGCCGCCGCGGTGCCCACGATGCCGATCTCCCCGATGCCCTTCGAGCCCATCGGGCTGACCTGCGAGTCCACCTCCTCGATCCACTCGGCCTGTACGTCCCGGACATCCGCGTGCACGGCGACGTGGTACGAGGCGAGATCCCGCTCCGCGTGGTCGCCGAACTCCGGGTCCATCGTGCTCTCCTCCAGCAGCGCCATCGAGGCACCCATGATCATGCCGCCGACGAGCTGGGAGCGGGCGGTCAGCGGGCTGAGGATGCGGCCGGCGGCGAAGACCCCGAGCAGCCGCCGCACCCGTACCTCTCCGGTGTCCACGTCCACCTGCACCTCGGCGAACTGCGCACCGAAGGCGTGCCGTGCGTACTCCGAGCCCGCCGTGACCAGCTCCCGGGTGTCGGCCCGGCCCACGGCGCCGGCCGCCGGCCGGTCGGCGCCCGCCGTCCGCCGCAGGTCGGTGGCGGCGGCGTGCACCGCCCAGCCCCAGGACGAGGTGCCGCTGGAACCGCCGGCGACCGACGCCCGCGGCAGGTCGCTGCTCCCGATCTCCATCCGGATCCGCTCCACCGGCACGTCCAGCACCTCGGCGGCGATCACCGCCAGCACCGTACGCGCGCCGGTGCCGATGTCGGTGGCGTTGACCCTCACCCGGTACCAGCCGTCGGGCTCGGCCTTGACCTCGGCCGCCGCCGGCGAGAACAGGACCGGGTACGTGGACGCCGCGACGCCGGTGCCGAGCAGCAGCCGGCCCTCCCTGCGGGCCCGCGGCCGGGGATCGCGGCCGGCCCAGCCGAACCGCCGCGCGCCCTCGCGCAGACAGTCGGCCAGGTGCCGGCTGCTGAACGGGCGCCCGGTGTCCGGTTCGGCCGCCGGCTCGTTGCGCAGCCGCAGCTCCACCGGGTCCAGTTCGCACGCGACGGCGAGCTCGTCCATCGCCGACTCCAGCGCGAACATGCCCGGGCACTCGCCCGGCGCCCGCATCCAGGACGGCGTCGGAACATCCTGCCGGACCACCCGGTGGGTGCTGCGCCCGGCGGGCGAGCCGTACATCACCCGCGAGGGTACGGCGGCCTGCTCCACGAACTCCCGCAGGGTCGAGGACCTGGTCAGGATCTCGTGCGCCTGCCCCCGGAGTACGCCGTCGTGCCCGGCGGCCAGCCTGATCCGCTGGACGGTCGGTGCGCGGTGGCCGACGACGGCCGCCAGCTGCCCGCGTGGCAGCGCGAGGCGCACCGGCCGGCCGACCCGGCGGGCGGCCATCGCGGCGAGCACCACGTGCGGCCGAGGCGTGCCCTTGCAGCCGAACCCGCCGCCGACGTGCTCGCTCACCACGAGGACCCGGCGGCGGTCGAGCCCGAACAGCTGCGCGAGGGTCTCCTGCACCAGGCTCGAACCCTGGCTGGAGTCGTACACCGTCAGCCGGTCGCCCTCCCACGACGCGGTGGCGGCGTGCGGCTCCATCGGGTGGTTGTGCAGCGGGCCGGTCCGGTACGTCGCGTCGATCCGGACCTCGGCGGCGGCGTGGGCGGCGTCGAAGTCCCCGCGCTCGCGGTCCGCCGGGTGCCCGCCGTTGGCCAGTTCGGGCGCGTAGATGCCGGGGTGGTCGTCCGTCAGCACCACATCGTGCGGCTCCTCGGCGTACGTCACCCGCACCCTGGCGGCGGCCCGCTCGGCAGCCTCCGGGGTCTCGGCCACGACCAGCGCCACGTACTGGCCCCGGTGGGCGACCCGTGCGGACTGGAGCACGGCCAGCGTCGGGTCGTCCGCCGGGGCGAGCCGTGGGGCGTCCTGGTGGGTGACGACGGCCAGGACGCGCGGGTCCGCCAGCGCGGGGCCCACGTCGATGGCCGTCACCTCGCCGCGCGCCACGGTGGCCGGCACCGGCCGGGCGTGGACGCAGCCGGGCGGGCGGTGGTCGTCGGCGTACCGGGCCGCGCCCGTGACCTTCTCCCGGCCCTCCAGCCGGAGCTGCTCAGCCATCAGCGTCCCCTGCCGGGTCCCGGTGCTCCGGGCGGGGGCGGTCGTCGTCCGGGCCGGACTCGGGCCCAAGCTCCGCGTGGGCCGGCCCGGGCAGCCCTGAAGACCCGGAGGGCCCGGACAGCCGGGCCAGCCGGGCCAGCAGGCGGACCGCCAGGTTCTCCGCCAGCGCCACCTTGTACGCGTTGTCCCGAAGCGGCCGGGCGGCCGCCAGCTCGGCCTTGAGCGCGCGGCGGAACGCCGCCTCCTCGGCCGGCCCGCCGAGCAGCAGCTCCTCGGCGGTCCACGCCCGCCAGGGCTTGGGTGCCAGCCCGCCGAGCGCGAGCGCGATCCCGGCCACCCGGCCGTCGCGGACGGTCAGGACGGCGGCGGCGGAGGCGAGCGCGAACGCGAAGGACGCGCGCTCCCGGGCCTTGCGGTAGCCGCTGCGGCTCTGCGGCGCGGGTGGCGGGAGAGACACCGCGGCGATCAACTCCCCGGGCAGCAGACGGTGCTCCAGGTCCGGCCGGTCGCCGGGCAGCCGGTACAGGTCGGCGACGTGCAGCGCGCGCGGCCCGTCGGGTCCCAGCAGTTCGAGCGAGGCGTCCAGCGCGGATAGCGCGACCGCCAGGTCGGAGGGGTGGGTGGCTACGCAGTGCTCGGAGGCGCC
Source organism: Kitasatospora sp. NPDC050543 (assembly GCF_044457565.1). NCBI lineage: Bacteria > Bacillati > Actinomycetota > Actinomycetes > Kitasatosporales > Streptomycetaceae > Kitasatospora > Kitasatospora sp. NPDC050543. Next base: position 57,720 of record NZ_JBITGZ010000004.1, read on the forward strand.
CAGCACGGCCAGGTCCCGGTGGACGCCCTCGATGGCGGGGCAGCCGCTGCCCGGGATCCGTTTGTTGCAGGGCTTGGTGACGTCCTGGAAGTACAGGCACCGGGTGCGCTGGAGCAGGTTGCCACCGGTGGTGGCGACATTGCGCAGCTGCCCGGAGGCGCCCGACAGCAGTGCCTGGCAGAGCGCCGGGTACCCGGCCCGCACGGCCGGGTGGGCGGCCAGGTCGGTGCCCCGCACCCCCGCGCCGATCCGCAGACCGCCCTCCGGCGTCTGCGCCATGCCGTCCAGCCCCAGCCGGCCCAGGTCCACCAGCAGCCGGGGCCGCTCCACACCGAGCTTCATCAGGTCGACCAGGTTGGTGCCGCCCGCCAGGTACCGCGCGCCGGGGGAGGCCGCCAGCAGGGCCACCGCCTCGGCGGGGTCGGTGGGCCGCAGGTAGGCGAACTCCCTCACGAGGCGGACTCCGTGATGGCGCGGACGATGTTGGGGTAGGCGCCGCAGCGGCAGATGTTGCCACTCATCCGTTCCCGGATCTCCTCCGGGTCCGGTTCGACGGGCCGCGCCTGCACCGCCTCCTCACCCCCGTCCGCGTTCCGCGTCGCCGTGACCAGGCTCGGCCGGCCACTCGCCGCCTCGGCCAGCATGCCGACCGCCGAGCAGAGCTGCCCGGGGGTGCAGAACCCGCACTGGAACGCGTCGTGGTCCAGGAACGCCTGCTGGAGCGGATGCAGTTCGCCGTCCGGCGCCAGGCCCTCCACCGTGACCACCGCGGCGCCGTCGAGCGTCACCGCCAGCAGCAGACAGCTGTTGACCCGGCGGCCGTCCACCAGCACGGTGCACGCCCCGCACTGGCCGTGGTCGCACCCCTTCTTCGCGCCGGTCAGCCCGAGCTGCTCGCGCAGGACGTCCAGCAGGGTGGACCGGTTGTCCAGCAGCAGCCGGTGACCGGCGCCGTTGACCTCGAGGCCGGTCTCGGTCGCGGTGGTGGTGAGCATGAACGCCTCTCTCGGGCCCTTGGCTCTTCTCTCCGGCCCTGGCTCTGCGGCCCGGGGCCGGTCGGCAGCCCGGCTCGGCAGGACCGGGGCCGCGTTCACGCGTTCCACCCGGCGCCGCCGCGCACACCTGGGCGCGGTACCGACCACCGGTTCGCCGCAATCCGGCGGCGCGCCCTCCCCGCCGCGCGGGCAGTGAGCGGTCGCCGGGCCGGCCGAGGCGTGAGCCCCGGTCAGCCCGGCGACCGGTCACGGTTGTCCGGGGTCCGGGTGGCGCATCACCACCGGTACCACCGCCCTCGCCCACTACCCGAGGCGAAGACGAATCCGAGCAGCCAGAGCACCAGCACGGCCAGTGCGATCCACCACAGCATGTGAACGGCGAAGCCGGCGCCACCCAGGATCAGGGCGAGCAGCAGCACGACGATGATGAGAGCCATGGGGTATCACCTCCATGGCCGCGTCTGCCCACGATGCGGCCGGTCATGCCCGCCGGACGCGCGCCGACCTGGGCCGATGCCGCGCCGCAGGGGGCGCCGCCGCCGCTGCCGCCCCCCACAGCACCGGGCGGCCGCGCCGCCCGCTACGTCGTGCCGGCCCAGGCGTGGGTGCCGAGCAGCGTCTTGATGTCCGAGGCGAGCCCGTTGTCCGGGTTCACCAGGAACCCGAGCTCGTACAGCGTGTTCTTGTCCCAGTTGGTGGTCAGCAGGCGGACGGGCACGTCTCCCGGGTGGGCCTGGAGCGAGCGCCGCAGCTCGGCCACCAGGTCGGGGGTGATCTTGCCGGCGGGGACGACGATCTGCACGGGCGGCTTGGTGCCGAGTTCGGCCGAGGAGACGTCCAGGGTGGTGATCTCCTGGCCGAAGATGCTCAGGGACCCGTCGCGCTCGTTGAGCCGGCCCCTGGCCGAGATGACGTTGTCCTCGATCATCTGGTCGGCCATCAGGTTGTACGTCGCGGGGAAGAACAGCACCTCGACCGAGCCGTCCCGGTCGGCGAGGGTGATGATCGCCCAGGCGTTGCCCGCCTTGTTGATCCGGCGGTCCACCCCGGTGATCAGCCCGGCGAGCCTGACCTCACCCTCGGAGCGGCCCGAACCGAGAAGCTCGGCGATGGAGATGTCGCGGTTGCGGGAGAGGATGTGCTCGGCGCCGTCCAGCGGGTGGCTGGAGACGTACAGCCCGAGCATCTCCCGTTCCAGGCTGAGCAGTTGCTTGCGCGGCCACTCCCGTTCGGTCAGTTCGAAGTCCAGGCCGATCGCCGGGGCGTCCTCGCCGCCGCCCAGCGCGCCGAACAGGTCGTCCTGGCCGATCGCCTGCTGCTTCTTCACCCCGGTCACCGCGTCGATCGCGCTCTCGTGCACCGTGCTCAGCGAGAGGCGGGTGTGCCCGAGCGAGTCGAACGCGCCCGCCTTGATCAGCGAGTCGACGGTGCGCTTGTTGCACACCACCAGCTCGACCTTGTCCAGGAAGTCTGCGAACGAGGCGTACTTGCCCTTCTCGCCCCGGGTCTTCACCAGCGACTCGATGACCGGCACACCGACGTTGCGCACCGCCTTCAGGCCGAAGCGGACGTCGCTGCCGACGGCGGTGAAGTCGACCACGGACTCGTTCACGTCCGGCGAGAGGATCTTGATCCCCATCTGGCGGCACTCCGCCAGATAGACCGCCATCTTGTCCTTGTCGTCCGCCACCGAGGTGAGCAGCGCGGCCATGTACTCGGCCGGGTAGTTGGCCTTGAGGTAGGCGGTCTGGTACGAGACCAGGCCGTAGGCGGCGGAGTGCGACTTGTTGAACGCGTAGCCGGCGAACGGCACCAGGACGTCCCACACGGCCTGGATCGCCTCGTCGGAGTAGCCGCGCTCCTTGCAGCCGGCGTGGAAGGGGACGAACTCCTTCTCCAGGACCTCCTTCTTCTTCTTGCCCATGGCGCGGCGGAGCAGGTCGGCCTGTCCGAGGCTGTAGCCGGCCAGCACCTGCGCGGCTCGCTGCACCTGCTCCTGGTAGACGATCAGACCGTAGGTGGGGCCGAGGACCTCCTTGAGGGGCTCCTCCAGCTCGGGGTGGATCGGGATGATCTCCTGCTGGGCGTTCTTGCGCAGGGCGTAGTTGGTGTGCGAGTTCATGCCCATCGGGCCCGGCCGGTACAGGGCGCTGACGGCCGAGATGTCGGCGAACTCGGTGGGCTTCATCAGCCGCAGCAGGGCGCGCATGGGGCCGCCGTCGAGCTGGAACACGCCCAGGGTGTCTCCCCGGGCCAGCAGCTCGTAGGTGGTGGGGTCGTCGAGGGCGATCTTCTCGATGTCGACCTCGACACCGCGGTTGGCTTTGATGATCTTGATGGCGTGGTCGATGATGCCCAGGTTCCGCAGGCCCAGGAAGTCCATCTTGATCAGGCCCATGGCTTCGCACGACGGGTAGTCGAAGCCGGTGATGATCACGCCGTCCTTGTCCCGCTTGTGCAGCGGGACAAGCTCCAGCAGCGGGGTCGAGGAGAGGATGACCGCGGCGGCGTGCACGCCGGTGCCGCGGATCAGGCCCTCGATGCCCAGGCCGGTGTCGATGATCTTCTTGACGTCGGGCTCGTTGGCGTACAGCGCCCGGATCTCGGTGCCCTCGTTGTAGCGCGGGTGGCTCTCGTTGAACAGGTCGGCCAGCGGGACGCCCTTGCCCATCACGTCCGGGGGCATCGCCTTGGTGATCCGGTCGCCCATCGCGAACGGGTAGCCGAGGATCCGGTTGGCGTCCTTGACCGCGGCCTTCGCCTTGATGGTGCCGAAGGTGTTCACCTGGGCGGTGTAGGCGGCGCCGTACTTGTCGGTGACGTAGCGCACCATCTGGTCGCGCTGGCGGTCGTCGAAGTCGATGTCGACGTCCGGGGGGTTGATGCGCTCGGGGTTGAGGAACCGCTCGAACAGCAGGTCGTGCTCCAGCGGGTCCAGCTCGGTGATCCGGGTCAGGTACGCGACCATCGAACCCGCCGCCGAACCTCGGCCCGGGCCGACCGGGATGCCGTTGTCCCGGGCGTACTGGCAGATGTCGGCGACCACGAGGAAGTAGGCGTCGAACCCCATCGGGGTGATGACGCCCATCTCCAGCTCGATCCGGTCCAGCACCTCCTGGCTCGGGCTGTCGCCGTAGCGCACCTTCAGCCCCGTGGCGATCTTCTTGCGCAGGTACGAGGCCTGGGTCTCGCCCTCGGGCACGTCGAACTGCGGCATCCGGTCGACGTAGGTGAAGACCTCGTCGTACGACTCGATCCGCTCGGCGATCAGCAGGGTGTTGTCGCAGGCCTCAGGCAGCTCGCGGAACAGCTCGCGCATCTCGGCGGCGGTCTTGATGTAGTAGCCGGTGCCCTGGAACTTGAAGCGGTTCGGGTCGTCCTTGTTCTTGCCCACGCCGACGCAGAGCAGGCTGTCGTGCGCGTCCGCCTGGTCGGCGGTCACGTAGTGGGAGTCGTTGGTCGCCAGCAGCGGGATGTTCAGCTGCTTGGCCAGGCGCAGCAGGTCCTGGCGGACGTCCTTCTCGATGGACAGGTCGTGGTCCATCAGCTCCAGGAAGTAGTTCTCCCTGCCGAAGATGTCCTGGTACGCGCCGGCGGCCTTGACGGCCTCCTCGTACTGCCCGAGCCGCAGCCGGGTCTGCACCTCGCCCGAGGGGCAGCCGGTGGTGGCGATGATCCCGGTCGCGTTCGCGGCGATCAGTTCGCGGTCCATCCGGGGCTTCATGTAGTAGCCCTCCATCGACGCGAGCGAGGAGAGCTTGAAGAGGTTGCGCAGACCGGTCGCGTTCTGGGCCCACATGGTCATGTGGGTGTAGCGGCCACCACCGGAGACGTCCTTGCCGCCCTCACCGTCCGCGCTCGCCGGGCGCTGGCCGCCGGGCGACCAGAACACCTGCTTCTTCTCGAAGCGCGAGCCCGGCGCCACGTACGCCTCGATCCCGATGATCGGCTTCACCCCGGTCTTCGCCGCGGCGTGGAAGAACTCGTACGCGCCGAACATGTTGCCGTGGTCGCTCATGGCGATGGCCGGCATGCCCTGCTTCTCCGCCTCCGCGAACAGCTTGCCGTTCTTCGCCGCCCCGTCCAGCATCGAGTACTCGGTGTGGACGTGCAGGTGCGCGAACGTGTCAGACACTGAGGGGGGACTCCTAGCGGATCGGGCGCGTGGTGCGGGTGCGCGGGTACAGCGGCCCGACCCTCGGGTGAGGCTGCTGGGGGTCAAGGTGCTCAACCCTAGCGGGCCGCACCGACGACTCGTGGGGCTTCGGGCGGCTGCCCGGCCGCGAGGGGTGTGCGGGGCGGCCGGGAGACCATTGGGTGCCCGATCGGGAGCGGATCGGACCACGGATGAGCGAGGCCGACCGGACCTGAATGGTCGAACGGTGCTTGCGGCAGCCGAGCCTTCCAGATCGCCGCCCGGCACACGAATCCGGCCCAGCTGCGCGCCGCCCCCGCGCTTCAGTGCGGGGCGGAGGCCACCACGACCTTCCCCCGGATGTGCTTCCCGGCGAAGTCGGCCACCGCCCGCACGGCGTCGTCGAACCGGTAGCGGGCGCCGATCTCGACCCGCAGGCGTCCGTCCGCCGCGCGGCTCGCCAGATCCTCCAGGTCGCCCGGCTCCGGGACGAACGAGCCGATGTAGACACCCGTGACGTCCCGGTCGAACCCGCTCGGACCGAACAGCGGCGACACCAGGCGGCCGCCCGGCCTGGCCGCCCGCGCGGTCGCGGCCAGGCCGTCCCCCCGGTTGATCAGATCGACCACCACGTCGACGCCGCCGGTCACCAGCGCGAGGGTCTGCTGCACCACGTCGGCCGTCCGGTAGTCGATGCTCTCGGCGGCGCCGAGCTCACGGACGTAGTCCGCGTCCTGCGGGGTGGCTGTGGCGATCACCCGGGCACCGGCCGCGCTCGCGAGCTGCACCGCGTACAGGCCGATCCCACCGGTGGCCCCGATCACCAGGACGCTCTGCCCCGCGCCGACGCCGACCGCCCGCAGCAGGCAGACCGCGGTCATACCCGACTCGGGGATGGCCGCGGCGCGCGCCGCGTCCAGGCCGGGCGGCCGCCGCGCCAGCCGGGGGCCGGCCACCGCCACCGTGTACTCGGCCACGGCGCCCGCCTGCCCGGTGAACGCCAGTACCGGATCGCCGGGCGCGTACCCGGTGACGTCGGGGCCCACCTCGACGACCGTCCCGGCGGCGTCCATCCCGATGACGAGCGGGTGCTCGACCGGGTAGAAGTCCTTCATCGCGCCCGTGATCAGCGCCAGATCGAGCGGGTTGAGCGCGGCGGCCTCGACCCGCACCACGACCTCACCCGGCCCGGCGGTCGGGCGGGGCAGATCGGCGAGGGTGATGCCGTCCAGCGGCTGGTACGCGGTGGCGACGAGGGCTCTCAAGGGTGACTCCAGGGGGTGACGTGGCGGACGGGCTTCGCCGGGGGCGGGCGGCACGGCTGTGGCGCGGAGGTGCGTGAACGCCCACCCGTTTCTACGCCCCCGGCCCGGATCGCGCCCGGAGGCTGACCGGACGGGGGACGGCTGCGACACGTACGGGGGCATCACCGCCGTGGAATCGCCGCGACGAGACCGGCGGGGGCGGTCCCGTCACGTCACCCGGTGGGTCATGTCACCCGGGTGACAGCGTCGAGTTCGGCGGCTGAACCGATCCGTCCTCGGAGCCTCCGGTCCTTGCACTGCCGGGAACTTGACATCAAGTCAGCTTCAACTTCTACGGTTGCGTCATCGATCTTCCGACGCATCCGAAACACCCGGACCCCCGAAACACCGACGGAGAGTACTGATGACCAAGCGCCCGGACGTCCTGGACCACACCGCCGACCCGCAGGACCGGGAGGCGATCCTCGAACTCCTCGCGGGAGTGGAGGCCGGCTTCGACCGGAAGGACGCGGCCCTGCTCGGCCGCGGCTTCGCCGCCGACGCGATGGTCGTCGTGCCCGACGGCACGGTGCTCCGGGGCTGGGACGAGCTGAACGCCCACCACTTGAGGCGGCTCGGCGGCCCGGCGCGTGAGTGGCGGATGGTCCTCACCACGCTCGACCTCCGGTTCCTGGGCGCAGACGCCGCGGTCGTGCTGTTCCGGCAGGAGATGACCACCCCTGAACGGCTCTTCGCCAACCACGGGACGGCCACGGTGGTCAGGAGGGACGGGCGGTGGTGGATCGCGGCACTGCAGAACACCAATGTGGTCGTCCGGGACTGACGGGCCGCGCCGGGCACGGTCGCCCGGTCACGCGGTCGCCCGGAGGGGAGGCGACCGGGGGCGCGCACTGCGCCGCCTGCCGCTCCGGGGCGGTGGGGCCGTGGGACGCCGCCCGGCCAGGGGTGACACACTGGCGATCATGACCCCTGATCGTCGCAGCCCCGTGCTGCCCAGCTTCTCCGAGCCCGCCACCGACGCCCCCGTCCCCGCCCCGGGCGGTGGCCGTCGGCCGCTGCCGGTGGAGCAGGGTGCGGACTTCCGCCAGCCGCCCGGTGAGGACGTCCCCGCGCCGCGCAGCACCGTCCGTCGGGAGGTGGCGGCCGGCGGCCTCACCTTCTCCGACCCCGACCGGCAGATCTGACCGAGGACGACCGGGCCGACCGGCCGGGGCACGGCGGCAGACGTCAGGGGGTGGCCCCGCCCGGCAAGGCGCGGGACCACCCCCTTGCCGCGTCGCTACGCGGTCGCCGTCTCGGGCACCGCGTGGCCGGCCGCGGCGGCCCTGGCGCCGAGGGCGTGGCCGTAGCGGCGCAGCAGCAGCACGGCGGTGGTGGCCAGGCCGATGAGCAGGCCGAACCACAGGCCACGGGTGTCGCCGCCGAGCGGGTAGGCGAGGAGCCAGGCGGCCGGCAGGCCGACCAGCCAGTAGCCGACGAGGGTGATGCGCAGGCCGCTGGCGGTGTCGTCCAGGCCGCGCAGGAGGCCGACGCCGATGTTCTGCGCGCAGTCGAAGAACTGCAGGACGGCGACGACGGCGAGCAGGCCGGAGGCGATCTGCAGGGCCTGCTGATCGGCCGGGGTGTCCGGGTCGAAGTAGGGGCTCAGCACGAGGTCGGGCAGCGCCAGGTAGCCGATGCCGACGACGGCCATCACCGCGCCACCGCAGGCGAGGGCGGTGTTCTTGATCCGGCGGGCGGCGTCGTACGCGCCGAGTGCGAGTTCGCGGCTGACGTTGATGGACGCGGCGTGTGAGAGGCCGACGGTGACCTGGAAGACGATGTAGATCAGCTGGTTGACGGCGGTGTGCGCGGCGAGGGCGGCGGGGCCGAAGCTGCCGGCCAGCAGGGCGGTGACGAAGAAGAAGCCGGCCTCCGAGCCGTAGGTGGCGGCGATCGGGGTGCCGAGCCCGAGCAGCTTGCGTACCGTCCCGGCGTCGGCCTTCCAGAAGGCGAGGCTGAGCAGGGGGGCGAGCTGCGGGTCGCGGCGGGCGCTGGCGTGGAGGGCGAGGAAGGAGAACAGGTAGACGCTGCTGGTGGCGACGCCGATGCCGGTGAGGCCGAGCTCGGGGGCGCCCCAGGTGCCGTGGATGAACGCCCAGTTGAGGGCGGCGTTGACGGCGATGGAGGCGATGGTGATCCGCAGCAGGGCCTGCGGGCGGCGCATACCGACGGTGAACTGCCGGATCGCCTGGAACCACAGGCAGGGGATCAGGCCCGGGGCCAGTGCGAGGAGCATGTGCTGGGCGCGGTCGGCGACGGCGGCGTCCTGGCCGAGCAGGGTCGCGGCCTGCCCGATGAGGATCATCAGGATGCCGCCGGCCAGACCGGCGATGGTCGCGACGGCGAGGGCGGCGCGGACCAGGGCCCGGACCTCGGCGCCGGCCTCGGCACCGGCGGTCAGCCCGCCCGGCGCGTCGGGGCCGCCCGGCCCTGCGGTTCCGTCCGGCCCGCCGGCGTCGGCGCGCTCCGCGCGGGCGGCGGCCGCGGCGATCTGGTTGCCGACGGAGGTGGTGAGGCCCACGCCCATGGTGCGCAGCTGGTTGAAGATCACCAGGGCGAGCCCGCCGGCCGCCAGTGCCTCGGTGCTCAGGGCGCCCATCATCACGGTGTCGGTGGTGGTCAGGGCGACCTGGGCGAGCTGGGTGAGGGCGAGCGGGACGGCGAGCGCGGCGAGCGCGCGGCTGTCCCGGGCCAGGGTGGTCAGCTGCTGCATGGTGGTTTCACGGTTCCCTGCTTGTGGGTCACTGCGGTGCGGCGCCCGCGGGTCACGGCCTGCGGAGCTTGCTGAGGGTCTCGTCGATCTCGGCCTCGACGGCGGTGTCGATGAGGTTGCGGGCGTTCATCCAGTCGTCGTTGAAGACGGTGTCCAGGTACTTCTCCCCGCCGTCGTTGACGAAGGCGACCATAACGGCGTCGGGGGCCAGGGTCTGAAGCCTGGCCAGGGCCTCGTGCACGACGCCGCCGGCCGAGCCGCCGATCAGCAGACCGGTACGACGGGCCACGACGCGGGCGGTGGCGAACGCCTCGACGTCGCCGACCTTCACACCCTCGTCGATGAGGTCGAAGTCGACCAGCAGGCCGAGGGTGGCGCCCTCGGGGGTCCCGGTGCCGGACTGGTAGTAGTCGTGGGCCGGCGGGCCGAAGGCGATGGAGCCCTTGGGCTCGACGCCGATGACGGTGACGTCCGGGACGCTCTTCCTGAGCTCCAGTGCGGTGCCGCACAGGCCGCCGCCGGTGCCGACCGCGCCGATGAACACGTCGACCCGGTTGTCGAGGGCCTGGGCGATCTCCCGGCCGACGGGGTAGTAGCCGACGGCGTTGCTGGGGTTGTTGTGCTGCTCGGTGAAGAAGGTGTTGTCCTTGCCCCGCGCCATCTCCTCGGCGAGTTCCTCACGGGCGGCGGTGTTGAGCTCCTCGCCGCCGTTCTCGGCGACGTGGACCAGCTCCGTGCCCATGGCCTTCATGCCGCGCAGCTTGTCGGCGGCGGCGTGGTTGTCGACGACCGCTGTGAAGCGGTAGCCGCGCTCGGCGGCGACGACGGCGAGTCCGAGGCCCGTGTTGCCGGAGGTGGATTCGATGATGTGCCCGCCGGCGCGCAGCTCGCCGCGCTCCTCGGCGTCGAGCACCATCTGACGGGCCATCCGGATCTTCGCGCTGCCGGTGGGGTTGTACATCTCCAGCTTGAGCAGCAGCCGGGCTCCGTTGTCGGCGCGGCACAGCTCGAACAGCGGGGTGTAGCCGATGAGGTCGGATATCCGGGTGACCACCGGGGGGCGGACCAGGGCGTCGGTCATGGGGGGCTCCTTGCGGGGCAGCGGTGGGGCGGTGGGGCGGTGGGGCACAAGGCCGCGGGTGGAGCGGCGGGGGGTCAGCAGGCGGGGCGGTGGTCCAGCCGCCAGCGCAGGCGCCCGTCCTCCTGCTGGAGGACGACCTTGGCCGGCAGCGGGAGGTCATGGAAGGGGGACTCGTTGGAGTCCATCTGGTAGCCCGCCGTGTTGGGGTAGACCAGCAGGTCCCCGGCAAGGGGGCGGACCGGGAAGGCGATCTTGCGCCAGGTCAGCAGGTCGGAGTCCAGACAGCTGGCCCCGCCCACGCAGGCCCGGTACGGCTGCGCGTCGCCGTCGCCGGCCGCCCGGCCCGGCAGCCCGTCGTCCGCGCGGCCGGCGGTGAGCAGGACGGGGTCCGGCAGGTACTCGCTGTTGAACCACTGCTCGGACAGGCTCAGGCTGGTGCCGTCCACCGTGACGATGCCGTACCCGGCACGGTCCTTGACACCCTGTCGGTCCTTGACGCCCTGGACGCGGAAGACCGAGGATCCGGCGCCGTCCAGCAGGGCGCGGCCCGGCTCCAGGAGGAGCGTCACCCCGGCCTCGCGCAGCCGTGCGGCGAGGGGGCCGCCGACCCCGTGCGGGCGGGCGGCGAGGACGGCCCGCAGCGCGTCGGCGCCGGCCACGGGGGAGTGGTACGGGTAGAAGTCACCGGCGGCGAAGGTCTTGCCCGCGTGGTAGTCGGCCGGCCCCTGGGCGGCGAGGAAGGCCTGCCAGTCCCCGGCGCCGGCGTAGTCGACGGCGAAGCCGCCGCCGATGCTGATCCGGTCGGCCGGCAGCCCGAGGTTCCGGGCCTTGACGCAGAGGTCGACCAGCTCGCCCGCCAGGTCGGCGCGCGGCTGCACCGCGTAGCCGGAGAGGTGGAAGCTGAAACCCTCCATCCGGATCCGGTCGCCGGCGTCCGCGCAGCGCAGCAGGGCGGCGTCCAGGTGGGCGTCGTCCAGGCCGAAGCGGCTGTTCGGCTGCGCCGGCGGGTGGCGGCGCAGCAGGATCCGGACCGGCCGGGGGGAGTCGAGGCGCAGGATGCGTTCGAGCTCGTCGGGGGAGTCCACGGCGATCAGCGCGCCCTGCAGGGCGGCGACCCGCAGCAGTTGGCCGGCCTTGGCGGGGCCGGTGACGACGAGGTCCTCACCGCGGACGCCATGGCCGAGCGCCTCGCGCAGCTCGCCGTGACTTGCCACGTCCACGCCCGTGCCGGTGGCCGCGCAGCGTTCGATGAACGCGGCGGCCTTGTTGGCCTTCTTGGCGAAGTACACCCGGCCCTCGACGCCGGCCTCGGTGAGCGCGGCGCGGAAGGCGGCGAGGTTGGCGTCGAAGCGCTCGGGTCGCAGGAAGTGGAACGGGGCGCCGAAGGCGTACGAGAGGTCCTGGAGCAGGCCGCTGCCGAGGATCTCGTCATGCACCGGATCGGGGTGGGCGGGGAGGGTCAGCGCCACAGCGCGACCTCGGTGCCCAGCCCCTGCGCGGCGGCGAGCTGGGCGAAGCGGTGGCCCAGGGCGATGTCGGTGACGACCAGTCCGCTGTTGTAGGCGAAGATCCGCTGGGCCGGGGACGTACGGGCGCTCGCGGCGCCGGAGAGGACGGCGGGCAGCTCCACGTCGACCGCCGGCAGCCTGCCGTCGGCGTCGGCCATGTCGGTCCCGGTGACCTGCATCTGGGCCTCGCTGGTGGCGATCACCCGGTCGGCCCGGTGCAGGGTGGAGGGGGCCAGGCCGTGGCCGACCAGGATCGACACGGCGCCGGGCCGCAGCCAGTGGGCCTCGACGGCGGCGGTGGTGTGCCCGCCGGCGGTCGCGACGACGACGTCGGCGTCGCGCGCGGCCTGCTCCAGGTCGGTGACCAGCTCGACCTCGCGCCCGGGGAAGTACCGGTCGAGCTGCGCGCGGACGGCTGCCGTCCCCTCCGGGTGGGTGCCCGAGAGCATCAGCCGGTCCAGCTGCGGCAGGGTGGTGAGCAGGAACGGCAGTGCCAGCCGCCCCTGGGTGCCGGTGCCGATCACCAGCGCGGTGCCGGCCTCGGGAGAGGCGCACTCGCGGGCCAGCAGGGCGGAGACGGCGGGGGTGCGCAGCGAGCCGATCCGGCCGCAGTCCATCATCGCCACCGGCAGACCGGTGACGTCGTCGTAGATGCTGAGCGTGGTGTAGTAGTGCTGCTGCTCGCGGCTCTCGTGCAGGCCGTGCTTGAAGGAGGTCTTGATGGCGACGACGTTGCGCTCGCCGTCGCGCCCCAGCATCGCGTACGCGACGGAGTGGCCGTCGGTGGGCTTGACGGTGAGTTTGCGCGGGTTGTCCGACCGGCCGTCGGCGAGCGTGCGGTAGGCCTGCTCGACGGTGTCCACGACGTCGGCGAGGGTGATGTCGATGTCGGCGAGGTCGCTGGTGCTCAGGACGCGCAGGGTGCCGTCGTGGGGTATCGCGGGATCCTGGGGTGCCATCGGGGGTGTCCCTTCGGGGGCGGGCGGGTGGGGGCGAGCGTCCGGTTCAGGCGTTCCAGGCTTCGAGGGCGGCCTGGCCGTAGCCGTGCTCGGCGGCCTCGGCGTCGGGGCGGCTGCGGCGGCCGGGCACCCGGACCGAGGCCCGCTTGAGCCAGCGGTCGGTGCCGTCGTACCGGGCCGTGAACGGCACCCGGCCGTGCACCACCAGGTCGTTGTCGACCACCAGTACGTCGCCGGGCTCAAGGCTCACCGCGACCGAGACGCGGGCGAGTTGGTCCTCCAGGCGGCCGTACGCGGCGCGCCAGGCCTCATCCGCCTCGTCGAGCGGGGTGTAGGCGGGGTCGAAGCGCAGCGTGAGGCCGTCCTCGGCGGCGAACAGGGTCGGCACCGGTGCCGGCCTGCCCTCGAACTGCTGGGCGTCCTCGTAGGCGTCGTCGGGGAGGATCGGCACGACCGGGCGGGTCAGCTGGGCGATGTCCTCGTCGGCCAGTTCGGTCCGGCGGATGCTGGCGGCGGTGGTGGCGATGTTGTCCTGGTTGCGCATGCAGCAGAGCAGCAGCAGGTGGGCGCGGCCGGGGTGGAAGGCGTCCTCGGTGTGCGGGGTGAGCAGGACGCTGCTGCTGGCGCCGGTCTGGACGCTCTCGTGTCCGGGCGAGGGGACGATGTTGTGCACGAACCGGCCCTCCTGCTGGCCGTCCCAGGCGATCGGAGTGCCCATCAGACCGGACACGAGCAGCAGCACGACGTCCCAGACGGCGCCGGACCCGCCGGCCGTGGACCAGTGCCCGGGGGTGGCGCCCAGCCGGGTGTCGTCGACCTGGAGCCCGCGCAGGACGAACAGGCCGTCGGCGGTGTCGACCGGGCGCAGCGCCGTGCGCAGCGATTCGCTGAGCTGGGAGCAGGCCAGCGGCAGGTCGGCGAGCAGGGCGGGGCTGGTGGCGGTGCCGTGGAAAGCCAGCAGCTTGGCCGCGGTGGTGGTGAGCTCCTCGATGGAGCCGGCGTCGAGCCGGCGTACCGGGGCAGGGGCGGTGGGCACGGGGCACCTTCCGTTGCGGGTGGGCAGGACGCAGCGCGGGCTCGCGGCGGACGCGGCCCGGGAACAGGCGAGGACGGGGGTGAGGCCGGCCCGGTGCGGCTCTGACTGCCGGGCGACGACCGAAACGTAGCAACCACAAATCGGTAAGGCAAGGCTTACCTGAGGTGGCCGCCCGTGTCCGTATCGATATCTTCCGGGAGTGTGCACGAACGGCCGCCCGCTAGCCGCAATTCCCTGCCGTCAGAGCAAATTGACTGTGCGTCGGCCGACACTGCCACCGGCCCCGGATGTCGCGAGAAGCTTGCAATGACCATCATTTTTAGGATAGGCAACCCTAAGCAACTTCTGCTCCACCGGAAAGAGGAACGACGTGAGCGTCACCAGACGACAGCTGCTGTGGGCCGGTGCCGGGATCGGGGCGGCCGGTGCGCTCGCGGCCTGCAGCAGCGGCAAGGACGGCGGCTCCAAGGACGCCGCAGGCACCGCCGCCGCGGGCCGGCAGCCGCGCGCCGGCGGCACGTTGAAGGTCGGCGCGCTCGGCAAGGCGTCCGCCGTCACCCGCGACCCGCACGGCTCCCAGGCCAATGAGAGCGACTACCTCGTCATCAGCCTGCTCCACGACACCCTCACCGCACCCGGCGAGAAGACCAACACGGCCCCCCGCCTCGCCGCCAGCTGGAAGCCGTCCGAGGACCTGAAGACCTGGCGCTTCACACTCGCCGACGGCGCGAAGTTCCACGACGGCACGCCCGTCACCGCCGACGACGTGGTCTGGTCGCTCAAGCGACTGCGCGCCACCCCCGCCGGCGCCTCCCGCCTGCCGGGCATCCAGCCCGAGGGCATCACCGCCGAGGACGCCAGGACCGTCGTCCTCGTCTCCGACTACGCCAACGCCGAACTGCCCCTGCTCACCCGCCTGACCACCTTCGTCCTGAAGAAGGACACCAAGGACGACGCGGTCGGCTCGGCCCCCGGCACCGGACCCTTCAAGCTCGACTGGTTCCGCGACGGCAACGCCCGGCTGGTCCGCAACGACGACTGGCACGGCGGCAAGGTGCTGCTCGACGCCATCGAGGTACGGATCTTCGAGAGCCCCCAGGCGATGGCCAACGCCCTGCTCGCCGGCCAGATCGACGTCGCCTCCAACGTCGGCGCCGTCGCCGCCCGCACCGCCGAGGCCCGCAAGGACATCCAGATCCTGCGCCGCCCCAACGACATGGCGATGCCCATCGTGATGCGCACCGCCGACGGCCCCTTCGCCGACCCCAAGGTCCGCGAGGCACTGCGCCTGGCCGTGGACCGCGATGCCATGGTCAAGCAGGTCCTGTCCGGCTACGGGAGCGTCGGCAACGACATCCTCGGCACCGGCGACCCCGCCTTCGCCAAGGACATCCCGCAGCGCCGCCGCGACCTCGACAGGGCCAAGCAACTGCTCGCCGAGGCCGGATTCGACACCGCCAAGACCTACGACCTCGTCACCAGCGAGGACATCTCCGGCCTCGCCGAGTCGGCCACCCTCTTCGCCACCCAGGTACGCGAGGCCGGGGTGAAGATCAACGTGGTCAAGCAGGACTCCAAGGTCTTCTGGGACGCCACCTGGCTCAAGGCCCCGCTCTACACCACGTACTGGGGCACCAACGACTCCGTCGTCTTCCTCGCCTCCAAGACCATGGTCTCCGAGGCCGGCATGAACGAGACCGCCTGGAAGGAACCCGCCTTCGACGAGGCCTACCGCAAGGCGATCGGCGCCGCCGACACCGCCGGACGCGCCAAGGCCCTGCACCAGCTCCAGGAGATCGAGCAGGTCAGGTCCGGCTACCTCCTGTGGGGCATGGCCGACGGCATCGACCTCGCCGGCTCCGCAGTGCGCAGCCTGCCCACCCTGCCCGGGTACGGGCGCGTCCAGCTCGAGAAGACCTGGCTGGCCCGTTGACCCCGGCTCAGCGCGCCGCGGTGGCCGGCGCACCGCCGGCCGCCACCGGCCCGGCCCGCCTCCTTCGGGGGCCGGGCCGGGCCGGCCGGCTCGCGCTCAGGCGCCTGGGCATGCTCGTCCTGCTACTGGCAACCGTCTTCGCCGCGATCGAGCTGCTGCCCGGCGACGCCGCGAACACCACCTCCGAACGCGGCGAGAGCGCCGCCGACATGGCCGCCCGCCGCACCGCGCTCGGCCTGGACCGGCCGCTCGCCGAACGGTTCTGGGACTGGATGACCGGCCTGCCCACCGGCGACCTCGGCACCACCGCGCACGGACAGCCCGTCACCACCGTGCTGGCCGGCCCGTTCCCCAACACCCTGCTGCTCGGCACCCTCGCCCTCGTCGTCAGCATCACCGGCGCGCTCGCCCTCGGCTGCTGGGCCACCCTGCGCCCGGGCGGGCGCACCGACCGGACGATCGCCACGCTCTGCACCGCCGCCTTCGCGCTGCCCGAGTTCGTCATCTCCGTCGCGCTGCTCCTGGTGCTCTCACTCTGGACCGGCTGGCTGCCCGCCGTCACCCTCACCGGCCCCGACGGCGCCCCCGCCTCCTGGGACATGCTCGTCCTGCCGCTGCTCGCCCTGGCCATCCCGCAGATCGGCTGGAACACCCGGATCGTGCGCGGCGCCCTCGCCGACCAGGCCGCCCTGCCGCACGTCCAGGCCGCGATCCTGGACGGCCTGCCACGCCGGCGCATCCTCAGCCACCACATGCTGCCCGGCGCACTGCCCGCCATCGCGGTGGGCACCGCCACCTCGGCCGGCATGCTGCTCGGCGGCGCCGTCGTCGTCGAGACCCTCTTCAACTACCCCGGCATCGGCGCCGTGCTCTCCGGCGCCATCTCCGACCGCGACACCCCGCTCGTGGCCGGCGTCGTGGCCGCCGGCGGAGCCGCGATCAGCGCGCTCCTGCTCCTGGCCGACCTCGTACGCGAGCACGCCCTGGGAGAGCACACCCTGGGAGAGCGCACATGACCGTCAAGACCCTCCGGCCACGCCGCCGCCGCACCCGCGCCCTCACCCGGGTGCTGCCCGCCCTGCTCCTGCTGGTCCTGGCCCTCGCCGGGCCGCTGCTGGCCCCGCACGCCATCGACCAGCCGCTCACCTTCCCGTACGCCGGCGCCGACGACACCGCGCTCCTCGGCGGCGACCTGCTCGGTCGAGACGTCCTCAGCCGCCTGCTGTCCGGCGGCGCGCCCCTGATCGCCACCGCGCTCGGCATCGCCCTGGCGGTCACCACGGCCGCCACCGCGATCGGCATCCTCGCCGCGCTGCGCCCACGCCTGGGCCGCTGGGTCGAACGCACCGCCGACCTGGTGATCCTGCTGCCGGCCGTCCTCGGCATCATGCTCGTCGCGCTTGCCTGGCCCGCCGGGGGCCGCCTGGCCGTCGGCGCCGCGGCCACCGTCCTCGGCATCCCCTACGCCGTGCGGATCGTCGCCGCCGCAGCCGCGCCGATCGCCGCGACCGGCTACGTCGAGACGGCCGCCGCGGGAGGCGAACGCCTCTGGTACCTGATGGCCCGCGAGGTGCTGCCCAACCTCCGCGCCACCCTGCTCGCGCTGTTCGGACTGCGCTTCGTGGAGGGCGTCTACATCGTCTCCATCGCCGCCTTCCTCCAGCTCGGCCCCCAGCCGCCCGAGGCCGACTGGGCCCTGATGATCCGCGAGAACGCGCCCGGCATCATGCTCGACCCGTGGGCCGTCGGCGCCCCCTGCCTCGCCATCGGCCTGCTCGCCGTCAGCGTCAACCTCGCGGCCGAAGCCCTCGCACCTGCCCGGCCCACCCCGGAGAGCGCACTGTGACCCCCACCGACCCCACCGCCCGGGTCACCGGACTCTCCATCGCCCTGACCAGCGGCACACCGCTGCTCGCCGACGCCTCGCTCACCCTGACCCCGGGCCGGATCCAGGCCGTCACCGGGCCCTCCGGCGCCGGCAAGACCACCCTGCTCCGGGCTATCGCCGGCGCCCTGCCACCGGACGCCGCCGTCACCGGCGGCACCGTCCACGTCCTCGGCCGTGAGCTCCTCGGCCACGGCGCACCCGCCCTCGCGGCCGGCGAGCTGCGCGAACTGCGCCGCCGCCACCTGGCCTACCTCGGCCAGGACCCGGGCTCCGGCCTCAACCCCCGGATGCGGGTCGACCGCCTGATCACCGAGACGGCCACCGACCGCTCCCGCGCCGCGCTGCGCGAGCTGCTCGCCCAGGTCCGCCTCCCCACCGAAGAGGCGATCGAACGCCGCCGCCCCACCGCGCTCTCCGGCGGCCAGCAGCGCCGGGTGGCGCTCGCCCGGGCCCTCGCCCGCCGCCCGGACGTGCTGCTGCTCGACGAGCCCACCGCCGGCCTCGACCCCGCCCTGCGCACCGAGATCGCCGACCTGCTACGCGAACTCGCCGACCGGCACGGCCTCGCCATCGCGCTCTCCAGCCACGACCCGGACCTCGTCGAGCGCTGCGCCGACGACACACTGGTCCTGCACCCGGCCGCCGCCTCCGAGCCGGTCGGCGCCCCGGCGCTCACCGCGTCCGGCGCGCTGGTCGCGCACCCGCGCACGCGTCCGCGGCCCGGTCCGCCACCCGCTCGGCCGGCCGGCGCCGCGCTGAGCGCACGCGGTGTCAGCGCCCGGGTCGGCGGCGGGCGTGAGCGGCGCGAGGTGCTCACCGACCTCGACCTCGACCTGCACCCCGGCGGCTGCACCGGCATCATCGGCCCCTCCGGCTCCGGCAAGACCACCCTGGTCCGCGTCCTGGCCGGCCTGCACCCCGCCACCACCGGCACCCTGACCCTCGACGGCACCCCCCTCGCGGACTCGCACCGCCGCCGCACCCGCGACCAGCGCCGCCGTATCCAGCTCGTCCCGCAGAACCCGCTGGGCGCGCTCAACCCCGCCCGTACGGTCGGCGCCACTCTCACCCGACCGCTACGGCTGCACTTCGCCACCCCGCGCAGCCGGGTCGCCGACCGGGTCGCCGAACTCCTGGCCGCCGTCGACCTGCCGGCCGACTTCGCCGCGCGCTACCCCCACGAGCTCTCCGGCGGGCAGCGCCAGCGCGTCTCCATCGCCCGCGCGCTGGCGGCCGAACCCGACGTGCTGCTCTGCGACGAGGTCACCTCGGCCCTCGACGCCGGGACGGCCGCCGGCATCATGACCCTGTTGGCGGGCCTGCGGGCCGACCGGGGCCTGGCGATCGCACTCATCAGCCACGACCTCCCCCTGGTCACCGACCACACGGACGACCTGATCACCCTCGACCACGGCCGCGCCGCCGACCCGGCCGTGACCGTGCCGGCGCCCTAGCCGCCCGGCGCCGGCGGCGTACGCCGGCCCGGCCGGCGCTCAGCGCCCCGGCACCGGATCGGATCCGCCGCCGGTGCCCGGGCGGCAGCGCAGCAGGCGACCCGCCGTCAGCCGGGCACCGCGCAGCGCGCCGTGGCGGTGCAGCGCCTGGACCGCGTAGGTCGAGCAGGACGGCGTGTACGGGCAGCAGGCGCGCCGGGTGGGGCTGATCCGCGAGCGGTAGTAGTGCACCGCCCCGTACATCCCCGCCGCGACGGCGCCCTGCGGTGGAGGCGCCGCCGGGTCCGCCACCCGGCCGGTGCGCCGGCCGGAGAGGGCGCCGGCGGCCGACTTCAGCGCGGACGCCAGCATGACCGGGATCAGCGCGATCATGCAGGGATCGGCCAGCTCGCCCAGGCACTCGCACCCGTCGCAGCAGTCGTTGTCGCGCTTCTTGTTCCGCCGCCGGTGCTCCTGCCAGGCGTGCTGCTGCCGCTTGCGACGCCGGCGCTCCTGCTCGGGCAGCCACCACCAGGCCCGCCCGGGCCACTTCGGCGGACCGGCCTGCTGCGGCACACCGTACGGGTCGTAGTGGGACACGGCTGTCGGCCTCCCGGGTCGGTTCGTCGATCACTGCGGCAGCCGCCCAAGGTACGGCATGCGCCCTGCTGCCTCGGACGACGAGACACCGCGCGCGGTTCCCCGGCCGTGCCGCGCGCCGGGCCCCGGGCCCGCTCGGGACACCCGGTGGCCGCCGGAGGCGAGGCCGCCACCCGGGAGACGGTCGAGGCGGTGGCGAACGGCCTCCATCGGGTCCACGCGGGCCGGAACTCGCGGGCCTGCTGCAAGGCCTGTGGGAGGGGAGCCCACGCCCCCGCCGGGCCCGCCGCCCTACCCGGGCCTCGAACGGCTGCCGGCGATCCTCTGCTCCGAGAGCCCCGACCCGCGTGACCCGCAGCGCCACCACGCCATCGAGGAGGCCCGCTTCGTGCCGGCCGGGAACGTCGGACGGTACTGGGCATGGCTCGGCGAGGTGTGCGTCACCCCGCCCGTGATCCCGCCCCCGAGAGCAGCTGAGCATCCGCCCTGGCCAGGAGGGGAGGCCCGGCCGCACGCCTGCCTCGTACTGCTGAGCCCGCCCGCGGCTCCGTGGAGCCGCGGGCGGCGGGTGCCGCGCCGGACCGGACCGGGCGGCAGGGCCGTGACCCGGGGCGCCGACCCCGGTACGGTCGGAGCAGCGAACGAGGGAGGGGTGGCGATGACCGCGACGGTGGAGCCCGGGGCGCTGCGCGTGCCGCGCAGCATCAACGGCATCGAGGCGGCGCTGACGCCCGATCAGCGGGCGGCCTTCCACGCCGAACTCGGGCCGGTGAAGGATCCGGTCGACCGGGAGACCGTGATCGCGGTGTGGTGGCTGAGGGCGATGAGCGCCGCGTACGGCGCCGACCGCCCGGCCTTCCGTCGGGCGGTCGCACCGGTGCTGGCGGCCGGCCGGGCCCGGCTGCTCGACGGCGCCGCCTGAGCAGCCCGGCGCGCCGCTGTTCAGCGTGCTGGGGCGGAGGAGAGCGCTGCCGGGGCTGGAGCGGGAGGCGCTGATGACGGGCCGGGAGATGGTTCAGGAGACCTGCGCGGCGGCCCCGCCTCCAAGGGGGGCGACCGCCACCGGCGCAGGCCGCCTCGCTCCTACGCGCCCTGGTCGGCCTCCCGCGCTGCGCGCTCCAGTCGGCGGCGGTGGTTCTCCCACCATGACGGGTCGCCGGGCGCCAGGTCGTCACTCTCCTCCCGCAGGCCCGCCGTCCCGTCGATGAGCTCCCGGACGATATCGGCATGTCCGGCATGCCGGTCGGTCTCGGCGATCATGTGGACGAGCGTCCGGTGCAGCGTCACCTCGCTCCGCTTCCCCCAGGGCACCCGGCCGACCGCGTCCAGCGGCAGTGCGGCGATCGTCGCGTCCGAGTGGGCCCACACCTCGCGGTACAGCCCCACGATCTGCTCACGCGTCTCGCCGGGCACCGCCCACAGGTCCGAGTTGGGCTCGGCGTCGCCGGCGATCCAGAGCGGCGGTGCGTCGAACGGCCGCCCGAAGGCGTCGCCGAAGTACACCGCCTCGGCGCTGGTCACGTGCTTGACCAGCCCCAGCAGGTTGGTGCCGGTCGGGGTCATGGGCCGGCGGATGTCGTACTCCGACAACCCTTCGAGCTTCCACAACAGGGCGTCGCGGGCATCCTGCAGGTAGACGCGCAGGTCTGACTTGGGGTCTGTGTCGGTGGCCATGGAGCCAGTCTGCCGCTGACGCGATCCCTGTCCACCGCATTTCGCCCTTCGCCAACGGCCCGGGCAGCCACCCCCGGCAGCCACCCCGGGCAGGCCACGTCGTGCAGTCCGCGTGCCGCGGCCTCACACGCTCGGACAGCTGGCCTGCTCACGCATCGAGGTGCGTCGCGAGGTAGCGCGGCGGCCTGCCACCGTGATCGCGAGCGCGAGGACGATCAGCGCCGCCGCGACCGCGAAGGTGGTCCGCATGCCGGTGGCCACGGCGTCGGGACCGGCCACGGTGATGTCGGTCGTCGCCGACGCGAGTGCGAACACCGCGCCCATCACGGACGCACCGGTGACGAGCCCGAGATTGCGGGACAGGTTGAGCATCCCGGAGATTACGCCCCGCTGGTCCGGGCTGACATCGGTCATGACGGCGGTGTTGTTGGCCGTCTGGAACACCGCGTACCCGGCGGTGACCACGACGATGGGTGCGATGTAGCCGGCGATTCCGAGCGCCGGGGAGATCACGGACAAGGCCGAGCAGCCGGCCGCCATCGCGACGAGCCCGGCAACCGTCATCCGTGCTGCGCCGAAGCGGTCCGCGACCCGGCCGGCCGGCACCCCGGTCAACGCGGCGACCAGCGGACCGGCCGACAGGACGAGTCCGACGAGAGCCTCGCCGAGCCCGAGCGCGCGGGAGAGATAGAACGGCCCGACGACCAGCGTCGCCATCATCACCGTCGAGACGAGCGCGCTCGTGGCGAGGCTCGCACCGAGCGCCGGAGCGCGGAACATCGCGGGCCGGATCAGCGGCGACGCCGCTCCCGCCTCCGCGCGCACGAACAGGCCGACCCCCAGGGCAGCGGCCACCAGCAGAGCGATGTTGAGCCCCCCGAAGCTGCCGCGCCCCAGCGTCATGGCGAGCGCGTAGGCCCCGAGCGTCAGGGCCAGCAGCAGAGTCCCCAGCCGGTCGAACCCGGCCCGGCCGCCGCCGGGCGCCCGCCGGTCGGCGGGCAGGTGGCGGTGCGCGAGCAGCAGGGCCAGGATGCCCAGCGGCGCGTTGACGAGGAAGATCGCCCGCCAGCTCAGCCCGGAGATCAGCACGCCGCCCAGCGACGGACCGAGAGCCGTCCCGATCGCGGACATCGTCCCGAGCAGCCCCATCGCGCTGCCGGTCCTCGCCTTCGGCACCGTCTCGCCGACGAACGCCATGGTGAGGGCCATCATGACGGCCGCTCCGATCCCCTGCACGGCCCGGGCGGCGATCAGCAGCCAGAGCGTGGGCGCGACGCCGCACAGGGCCGAGGCCACCGTGAACAGCAGGATGCCGGCCAGCAGCAGCCGCCGGCGGCCGATGAGGTCACCCAGCCGTCCGACGCTGACGATCAGGGTGGTGATGGCCAGGAGGTAGGCGAGGACGATCCACTGGACCTGCTGGAAGGAGGCGCCGAACGCCTCGGCCAGCGTCGGCAGAGCGACGTTGGCGATGCTGGTGCCGAGCGAGGACAGCAGCATCGACAGCGAGAGCGCGGCGAGCACCCACCGAACCGCGGGTGCCCCCTCCGTACCTCTGTCGACCACGGCTTCCTCGCGCGCTGGACTGATCGGCTTCAACGTGAACTCCGTTCGCTGGTGACTCCCCGAGCCCCGTCGGGTGACGGCGGGGCAGAGCGGGCGGTGCCGAACCCCGTGTCCGGCAGGGTCACCGAGCCGGGCGTACGCCCGTGTGGACCGTGGTGGCGGAGAGGAGGAAGGCGTCGGGCCGCCGCAGGATGCCCTCGGCGGCTTCGGGATCGAGCAGCACGTCGAGGGTCGCGACGTCCTCCGGAGCCAGGGACTCGCTCATCGCCTCCCGCAACCGGGTCAGATGGCCGTGAAGGAAGGCGCGGGCCGTCCCGCCCAGCGGTGCGGGCAGGTCGAGGAGGGAGGTGAAGCTGCCGACGCCGGTGAGGCCGGCGCGGCCGAGCATCGCGGGCCAGTCCTCCACCACGGAGGTACTGCCGGGCAGCTCGGTGCGCATGATCTCGAACCAGTGCTCATGGACGGCGTCGAGCCGGGCCTGGAGGCCGGGCCTGCCGATGCCGATGTCGCGCGGCAGGAAGCGCATCGGCAGCCCGCCCTCCGCCACGGCGAGCACCCCGCCGGGCCTCAGCACGCCGGCGAGCGCGTCCAACGTGTCCTGCTGGTCACCGAGGTGGTGCACGGCCTTGCTGCTCCAGACCAGATCCGCCGTGCCGAGGCCGCCACCCTCCCCGTGCCGGTCTCCGCCGTCCAGGCCCTCGGGCAGCTCCGCGTGCCGGACGGCCACCCGGCCGCCGAGGCCGAGCCGCTCGGCGCGGGCCAGGGCACGCTCCAGCAGTCCGGGTGTGCCGTCCACGGCGACGGCCTCGGCGTCCGGGAAGGCCTCGGCGAACACGCAGGTCATCACGCCGGGGCCGCTGCCGATGTCGAGGATGCGCCGGACTGCGTGCTCCCTGCCCAGCAGGTCGCTCAGCTGCGCTGCGATCCGGCGCAGGACCGGGAGCTGCAGTTCGCCGTTGTTCTCCAGCAGGGAGGCCATGACCTCCCAGTCGATGTCGGTGTGGTGCTGTCCGTGTCCGTCGCCATGTCCGTGCCCCTGTCCGTGCCCGCGCGTGGCTGCGGGTCGGTGTCCGTGTCCGGAATCGCTGTGTGCGCTCATGCCGAGGAGCGTGCACCTGCCCGGCGCGGGGCGGCAACTTCTGTTGCCAATCCTGGGACAGCGCGGTGGAATGCCCGTATGGACACGCCACCGCCCCTCCAGCCACCGCCCCTCCAGGCGGTCCTCGACGAAGTCGCCCCCCGGCTCAGACGGCTGCGCGCCAAGCACGGTCTCACCCTGGCCGCGCTCGCCGAGACGACGGGCATCTCCAAGAGCACGCTGTCCCGGCTGGAGTCCGGACAGCGCCGCCCTAGCCTGGAACTGCTGCTACCGCTCGCCGGCGCGTACCGCGTGCCCCTGGACGACCTGGTCGGCGCCCCCGAAGTGGGCGATCCCCGGGTGCGGCTGGCGCCCCGCACCCTGCCGAACGGCGGCACGGTCATCCCCCTGACCCGGAGCCCGGGCCCGCTCCAGGCCTACAAGATGATCATCGCCGACCGCGGCGCGGAGCCGGAGCTGCGTACGCACGAGGGCTACGAGTGGCTCTACGTGCTGGACGGCCGGCTGCGGATCGTCCTCGCGGAGCACGACCTGGTCCTCGGCGCAGGCGAGGCCGCCGAGTTCGACACCCGGCTGCCGCACTGGTTCAGCAGCGCGGACGGCCGGCCCGTCGAGATCCTCAGTCTGTTCGGGAGGCAGGGCGAGCGCATCCATGTCCGCGCGAAGTCCCGTACCTGACGGCCTGCGCCGGCCGGTGGGGCGCAGCGCGCCGCGTGGATCACGGGGTGCGTCACTGGTAGTAGTGCAGTGGCGACGCTGCGGCGCAGGTGCCGACGCCGGGCCGGGTGCTGCTGTTCGGCCCGGTGCGGGGCGTCGTCGTCGATGGGCTTCCGACGGGCTACGGGGCAAGGAGTGGTCAATGGGCGGCGGACGGCCGACGCGTGGCGGGAAGGGCGCTCGACGGGGCCCGGGCAGCGGAGCGGACGGCACCGAGGAGTGCCGCACGGGCGTCTCGCAGCTGGAGAGCTACCTCGTGTGGCAGTCCGAGGTCGCCTCCGCGGAGCGGGACGCGGTGCGCTTCAGCGGGCAGTTCGGCTGGTTGCCGGGGGCGCAGCGTGAAGAGCTCGAACGGGCCTACGTCGCCGACCGGTTGGAGTACGCCGAAGGGGTCGTCGACCGGGCCGCGCGGCGCTGCCGCCAGATGGGGGAGTACTACCGCCGCCGGTGCTGGCAGATCTGCGCGCGCTGGGCCTCTCTCTGCATGGCGGCGGTCGCGGCGACGGCCCTCCTGGCGGTGCTGCCCGTGGTGCTCCGGGGGTAGCCGGGGCGGAGCCGGAGTGCGGAGCGGGGTGGGGGGGGGGGGCGGGCCCCCCCCCCCCCCCCCCCGGGGGGGGGGCCCCGGGGGGGGGGGGGGCCCCGCCCCCCCGCCCCGCCCCCCCGGGGGGGGGGGGGGGGGGGGGGGGGGGGGGGGGGGGGGGGGGGGGGGGGGGGGGGGGGGGGGGGGGGGGGGGGGGCGCCCGGCCCCCCCCCCCCCCACCCCTGGTGTGCGGCCTCAGTGGTGGGCGTGGCCGCTGACGACTTCCCGGTGCTCCTCGGCGGTGGGCTTGGGGATCTGCCCGTACAGGCCGAAGTAGTTCCGCGACAGCCAGTGCTTGAATCGGGCCACCCTCCCCGGCTTGCCGTTCGGCTGCTTGGGCTGGGGCGGCGGCAGCGGGATGTACTGCTCGTGCGCGGTGAGCTCGTGCATGCGCTCCGGCGGAAGCGGGAGGTGCACCTCCACGTACTCGCCGTGGGGGAGGCGCTTGATCACGCCGCTCTCGCGGCCGTGCAGCACCTTGTCGCGGTCGCGCCGTTGCAGGCCCAGACACCACCTCTTGGTGATGTAGTAGACCACCACCGGTCCGACGAAGAACCCGATCCGGACCGTCCACGTGATCGCGTTGATCGACAGATGGAAGTGAGTGGCGATCAGGTCGTTGCCGCCTCCGATGAGCAGGATCACGTACAGCGCGGACCAGGCCGCGCCGAAGCCGGTGCGCACCGGGGCGTTGCGGGGCCGGTCCAGGAGGTGCCGCTCACGCCGGTCGCCGATGAGCCACGCCTCGAAGAAGGGGTAGCTCCAGATGGCGGCCAGGACGAGGGGGAAGACCACCAGGGGCACGAACACGCCCATGTTCAGGGTGTGGCCCCACGCCCGGATCTCCCAGCCCGGCATGACGCGCACCAGGCCCTCCGAGTACCCCATGTACCAGTCGGGTTGCGCGTCTGTGGACACCTGGTCGGGCCGGTACGGGCCGTACGCCCAGATCGGGTTGACGGTCGCGATGGCCGACATCACCGAGACGATGCCGAAGACCAGGAAGAAGAAGCCGCCGGCCTTGGCCATGTAGACCGGCATCAGGGGCATGCCGACGACGTTCTCCTCGGTGCGGCCGGGCCCGGCCCACTGGGTGTGCTTGTGGTAGAAGACCAGGATCAGGTGCGCCGCGAGCAGGCCGACCATGATGCCGGGGATGAGCAGGATGTGGACCGTGAACAGTCGCGGCACGATGACGAAGCCGGGGAACTGCCCGCCGAAGATGAACATCTCCAGGTAGGTGCCGATGATCGGCACCGACAGGATGGCGCCCTCCATGAAGCGGATGCCGGTACCGGAGAGCAGGTCGTCGGGCAGGGAGTAGCCCATGAAGCCGTCGAACATGCCGAGGATCAGCAGCGAGGCGCCGAAGATCCAGTTGAGTTCCCGGGGCTTGCGGAACGCACCGGTGAAGAACACCCGCATCATGTGGACGAGCATCGCGGCCACGAAGACGATCGCGGACCAGTGGTGGATCTGACGGATCAGCAGTCCGCCGCGGATGTCGAAGCTGATGTCCACCGTGGAGGCGTAGGCCTCGGACATCCGGATGCCCCGCAGTGGCAGGTACGAGCCCTGGTAGACGACCTCGGCCATGCTGGGCTGGAAGAAGAACGTCAGCCATACACCCGTCAGGATGATGATCACAAAGGTGTAGAGCGCGATCTCGCCCAGCATGAAGGACCAGTGGTCCGGGAAGATCTTGCGAAGGTTGGCCTTGGCCAGCGAGTAGGTGCCCACCCGGCCGTCGGACCAGTCCGTGAGCGCCTCGAACGCATTGGCCGGCGCGTCGCGGCTGGTGGCGCGCGCGGCCGCGTGGGCCGACTGCTTCCTGTCACCCCTCATGGCGCCCTCCCCGCTGGCGTGCGGCGGCCGTTGCCGCCTGGTGTCCGCCCGGGGCGGAAGGCAGGGCCGATGGTCGTCGGTCAAGGAGTCTGGTCATCGGGGCCTCTCGGGAAGACGGCCACCGTCGGAGGCGCACCTGACCCCCCGGCGGGCGCCGCCGTACGGCTACCGCGGTCGTCGCCGACGGTAATGGAACGGTTACGCATCCCATGCTGTCGTGGCGATGCGGTGCGCGCACGCTCATCGCGTCCTGTCGGCCCGTGTCGGCTCGTGTAGCCCCGCTCGGCGGCCGGTGCTCGGGGCGCCGGTCACTCGTCGAGTGCGAAGCTCCCGAAGGTCGCCCGCCCCGTCGGCCGGTAGGTGTGGATGGCCACTCCCGCGCCGGTGGTGCGGGAGTCCGTCAGTCGGAACGAGGTCGGCACGCCCCCGTCCGCGAACAGCCGGGCTCCCGTGCCCAGCACGACGGGGTAGACGAGCAGGCGGTACTCGTCGATCAGGTCGTGGGCCATCAGCGACCGGGCGAGTGCGCCGCTGCCGTGGATCTGGAGCTCACCGTCGGAGTGCCGCTCCTTGAGCCGGGCGACCTCGCCCGGCACGTCGCCGCCGAGGATCGTGGAGCTCTGCCAGTCGGCGTGCGAGAGGGTGGTGGACGCCACGTACTTGGGCAGGGTGTTGAGGCGAGAGGCGACCAGGTTGCCCGGATCGGTCACCTTGGGCCAGTAGGAGGCGAAGATCTCGTACGTCCGGCGGCCGAGCACGAAGCCGCCGGCCCGGTCGAAGCCCTCGTTGACGAAGCGGCCCAGGTCGTCGTCCGCGAACGGGACGAGCCAGCCGCCGTACTCGAATCCGCCGCCGGTGTCCTCCTCGGGGCCGCCCGGGGCCTGCATCACGCCGTCGAGGGTGAGGAACGTGGTGAGGGTCAGTTTGGCCATGGCGCAGCTCCGCTTCGTCCCGTCAGGTCTGTTCCCTCAGGCTCCCAGACGGTGCGGAGGTCGGTGCTGAGCGCCGCGCCGACCCTGCCTCTCCCGGTCCCGGCCCCGATCCTGGCGCCGGCCGTGTCCCGTCCTCGCCGGTCTCGACCCGGTGGGCCGGGTCATTCGAAGGCGGGCAGCAGCGCCCCGACCACCGCGTCGACCGGAGGCAGGAAGCGCGTGGCGGCGGCGCCCAGCAGGTAGCGGTGCATGGCCCGCTGGTGGGCGGCCCCGATCAGCAGGAGCGCTCCCGCGGTCGGATCCAGGGTGTCCCGTACCCGTCCGGCCGCGCATTGCGTCCGCAGCAGGTCGGCGACCGGCTGGAGTGCCAGGTGCGGGCCCACCTCGCCGCGCCGCTGCGCGAGCAGTTCGCGCAGCTGGCTGTCGGACTGCAGGGCGCCGAGGATCGGCATGATCCGCAGATAGAAGCGCTCCAGGCCGGTCACCACCGCCGTCAGATCGGACTTCAGGTCCCCGCTGGGAGTTCGGCCGCCCAGGACCACGGTGGCGTCGGCGAACACCGGCAGGTGCAGGCCGATGACGGCCTGGAGCAGGCCCAGCCGGTCGCCGAAGTGGTAGAAGATGCTGGACTCAGCCACCCCCGCCCGCCGTGCGATCTCCTTGGTGGACAGGGCCAGTCCGGCCTCTCCCAGGACTTCCTCGGTGGCCTTCAGTACCGCCTCCCGCACCCCGGTGGAGGGCCGACCGCGCCGCGCGTCCGCCACGATGTGTCTCCGATCTCCTTGAGTAATCGCTCAGGAAAAGGGTAACTTACTGATGGTTCACTCAGTAATCAGGAGCTGAAGGGGAGACAGATCCATGACCACCACCACGCAGTCCCGCAAGGACGCCATCCGCCGTCTCTACAAGGCACTTGAGGCCGGCGACCTCGACGTGGCCGACGAGCTGTTCACCTCGGACTTCGTCACCAGCGAGGGCCGGCACCAGAACGTCATCGGCCCGCAGGGCTTCAAGGACGCCATTCGTGAGGTGCACGCCACCCACACCGACCCGAGCTTCGAGATCCTGGACATGGTGGCCGAGGGTGACCAGGTCATGGTGCGCTGGCGGATGCGGGCGATCCACGGCGGCGAGCTGATGGGCGTGCCCGCCACCGGCCGGCCGCTCACCATGGAGGCCTTCGCCCTGTTCCGCTTCGTCGGCGACCGCATCAGCGAACGGCACGCCGTCATCGACCGCCTCGGCCTGCTCCAGCAGCTTCAGGCCGGGCAGGCGGAGCAGGCCGAGTAGCTCGCGGAGGCGTCCGGCGAGGGCCGCGGCGGCAACCGCGGCCCTCGCCCTCGCGCCTACAGCGCGGCCGCGGTGGCGCCTCCTGGCGTTCCGGCCGTGGGTCGGTGCGAGCCCGGCGGTTGCGTGGCACGGTGGACGCATGTGCGGTCGCTATGTTTCCACGAGTACGCCCGAGGACCTCGTCCAGTTGTTCGACGTGAACCGCTGGGACCCCAGCGAAACGTTGGAGCCGGACTGGAACGTGGCGCCCACCAAGCCGGTCTGGGCGGTCCTGGAGCGGCCCGTGAGGCACCAAGGACCGGAGGCGGTACGCCAGCTGCGCGCGCTGCGCTGGGGTCTGGTGCCGTCCTGGGCGAAGGACCCCTCGATCGGCAGCCGCCAGATCAACGCCCGGGCCGAGACCGTCCACGAGAAGCCCGCCTACCGCAAGGCCTTCGCCTCCCGCAGGTGCCTGCTCCCGGCCGACGGCTTCTACGAGTGGCAGACACTGCCCGCGCCGCCCGGCGGCAAGGCCCGTAAGCAGCCGTACTTCATCGCCCCGGAGGGGGAGGGGCAGCTGATGGCGATGGCCGGCCTGTACGAGTTCTGGCGCGACTCGACCCGCGCGGACGACGATCCACTGGCCTGGTGGACCACCTGCACGATCATCACCACGGACGCCACCGACGCCGCCGGCCGCATCCACCCCCGCATGCCGCTGACCATCGCCCCCGACGCGATCGACGAATGGCTGGACCCGGAGCACAAGGACCCCGGCCGCCTCCGCTCCCTCCTCACCCCACCCGGAGCCGGCCACCTCCTCGTCCGCCCGGTCTCCACCGCCGTGAACTCGGCCACCAGCAACGGCCCGCAGCTCATCGAAGAGGTCGAAGCCCCGACACCGTAACCGCTCGCCTACAGGAACCGTCCCGCGCACGGGAGTTGCGTGCACTGAGCGCGAGGGCAGCATGCGCCGAGGGCGTCGTGCAGTTGTCCGATCCGTCAACGGGCGGCCACTTTGGCCGATAGGCCCTCGGGGGAAGTTGACGGTGACGGCGGCGGATGCGAAGGCGGGGAAGTTCGCGGGGGTGCTGAGCTGAGCTGAGCAGCCCGCAGCCCGCAGCACGGTTCGGATCGGGGCGGCCTGGCGCGTTAGCGTGCTGGAGCTGGCCGGTCAGCGGGGCTCGATGTGGTAGGTGTCGGCGAGGAAGAGGCTGAAGACCGTTCGGTGAGACTCGCGGATCTGGGCCACGGTGGCCGCCCGGTCCGGTTCCTGGCTGTGATGCTGGAAGATGACGTCCCGGCCGGCGGAGGGGGCAAGGGGCTCGCCGATCTCCTTGGCCCAGGGGACGTCCCAGGTGAGGCGGCCCGAGCCGGCGAGCACGATCATCGGGACGGCCAGGTCGGCGCCGCGGTCGTCGACGCCGGCCTCGCGGTAGTAGCGCAGCGCGCGGGCGACCGAGTGGTAGCCGTCCACGGCGAGTCCGGTCGTCTCCAGGCGCCGGAGGACGTCCGGTACGTCGTCGTCGGTGCCGAAGTACGCGGTCAGGTGCACTCCGCACACCATGGCGGGCCCGGACGTGCCGGCCTTCCAGTCCGGACCCGAGCCACGTCGGCAGGTGTCCTGGAGCACCGTGAACACGAGGGTGAGGCCGGCCTCCTTCGCCAGGACGCCGGCGCTCCTGTCGCGCAGTTCCCGCTCGGAGCGCGCCCGCTTCGCCTGTACCTCCTCCGATTGGGCAAGGGCGCGCAGCCTTCCGGCGCGCGGGCCGCGCTCCCGCGTGGCCAGCCACATGAGGCCCAGGCCTAGGAGCAGCCCGAGCGCCCGGGCCGGCGGCCGTGTCTTGGCAAGGAACCAGCGGCCGGCGAACGCCAGCACGTCCCGGGCTCGGACGGCGTCGGGGTCCGCCGGCGGCACCTCCGTCCTGCCGCCGGGGAGCAGGAGTGCCCCGATGAGAAGCTGGCCGGGCATCAGACAGGCGGAGGAGCGGAGGTAACGGAAGTCCCAGAGCGAGATCAGCACCAGGACGACGCACAGCGGGATCCGGATTCGCCGCCCCTTGGCCGCGCTGCCGGAGAACAGCTGGATCGCGATCACGGACGGCGCCCCGATGAACAGGCCCCACACGATGTAGACCAGGCTCGCCTCTTCGGCTGAGAAGCCGGGCGTCGTCACGGCCAGCCAGATCGTGATGACGACGCACTCCAGCACGAACGCCACGACGTACAGGCCGACGGCCTGCAAAGCCCAGCGCAGGCTGTAGTCCTTGCCCTCGCGCACCGTGAACACGGACATGCCGACTCCCCCCGGTAGTCATCCCTCGCGCAGGACGATACCCGGCGGGCGCGGTCCCGGCCGGACAGCCGACGTGGCTCCGACGGTGCAGCCGTGGTGTCGGCCCGCGCAGGTATGCTCCGACGGCACGCCGGGCGGGCGGGGCGGAGGCGATCGGGGGAGCCATGAGTGGACCACTGCTGTTCCTCGACGTGGACGGCCCGCTGAACCCGTACGCGGCGGAGCCCGGGAAGCGGCCGGTGGGTTACGCGGCTGTTCGCCTGCCGCCGGATCAGGGGAGCGGCCTGGCAGGGGAGTCCGGCGGGAGGCCGCGAAGCCGTGCGAGGCCGGCGCAGCTGTGGCTCAGCCCGGGCCACGGGCCCGCGCTGCTGGCGCTCGGTTACGAGCTCTGCTGGGCCACCGCCTGGATGGACGATGCGAACAGGTGGAT
Source organism: Kitasatospora sp. NPDC050543 (assembly GCF_044457565.1). Taxonomy (NCBI): domain Bacteria; kingdom Bacillati; phylum Actinomycetota; class Actinomycetes; order Kitasatosporales; family Streptomycetaceae; genus Kitasatospora; species Kitasatospora sp. NPDC050543. The sequence goes on from NZ_JBITGZ010000004.1 coordinate 89,716, forward strand.
CGGTCCCGTGCTCGGCCTGCCCCGGTTGCCGTTCGTCGACTTCGGTGACGCGCTGCTGCGCGAGCGCCCCGACGGGGTCCACTGGAAGGCCGAGCCGCTGGTGAGGTACGCCGGGGGCCGGGCCTTCGCATGGGTGGACGACGAACAGGGGGAGGCGGATCACGCGTACGTGGCCGCCACCCACGGCGGCCCCGGCGCCGTCCTGCTCCACCACGTCAATCCGCGGATCGGCCTGCGGGAAGCCGACTTCACCGCTCTCGCGGCCTTCGCCGCATCCGACGCCCGACCCGGTACGTCCGCGGGGCCGCGAGTCGGCGGGCGCAGGTACGGGCTGGGCCGATCAGGTGGTTCGTGAGCACGGAGGGCCGGTGTACGGTTCCGGCCCGGCTCCGGCTGGGCAAGGGGTGAGGCATGGGACGGGTGATGAGGGACGGTCGGGAGATCGGCTCCCGGGGCGACGCGTACCGCCGCGCGCGCCCCTCGTCCGTACGCCGCCGTGGCCGGCAGCTGTCGCGCTGACGCCGGCGTGATCATGGCTCCCCGCTCCCGGGGAGCGGCGTGACGGCCTGTCAACCGGTGGTGCCACGGCGATCCGGTGCCGGGGTTCCGTCCGTGCATCTGCTCTGCGACTGGAACGGAGATGAGCTGCTGTGATCCTGACCGTGTCCGCCGTTGCGTTCTTCGGCATCCTCCTGTTCTTCCTCACCCGTCGGCAGGAGGGCGCCGGTTTCACCGTGTGCGTCGCCGTCCTGTTCGGGTTCCTGCTGGCGTCCACCGGCGCCGCCCCGGCCATCCACAACCTTCTGAACAGCGCGGCCGGAGTGGTCGGCCCGCACGGCTGAACCCCCTGCCGTGAGCTCGGGCTGCCGCCGTGCGGTTGGGGGTGTGGAAGCGGGGTCAACCGCCGAGCGCCCACTCCCGCCAGCCGCCCCGGAGTACCAGCTCGGCCAGTCGCCCGTAGCCTCCCGCGCCCGGGTGCGCGCCGTCGCCGGCGCCGGCCTCGTCGACCCAGACGGGGTCGGCGGCGAGCGCTCGGGTGACGTCGATGAACGGCACTCCCCGGCCCGCGCACAGCGCCGCCATCTCCTCGGCGGTCCCCAGCAGCCGGCCCAGGTGCTCGGCGCCCCCGATGACGACCGGGGACGGCCCGACGACGAGCGTGCGGATGCGCTGCCGCGCGCTCTCGTCCAGCAGCGCGGCCAGGTTGTCGAGGCACCGGGACGCCTCGACGCGCGGCTTCCCGTCCTCCAGGACGGCGTCGTTGCTGCCGAAGGAGAGGACCAGCCGGTTGTCCGCCTCGGGGAGGGTGCGCGGGGTGACCTCCTGCCGCCAGCGGCGTGCGATGTCCTCGGAGGTGTTGCGGCGGATGCCGAGGTTGAAGGCGGTGATGTCCCCGCCCGTCGCCTGCAGTACCCGGCCGACCCACCCTCGGTACTCCGGATCCCCGATGCCCTGGGTGAAGGAGTCACCGATGAAGCTGATGCGCAGGTTGGTGGTCATCGCGTCACCGTAGGCGGTCGGACCCAGCGGAGGACCTCGTGTCTCAGAGTCCGGCGAGCGGCCCGGACCACTGCCGTTCCTGCCGTTCCTCCGGGCAATCGGGCAATCGGGCGAACGGCGCCGTGGCCTGCTTGACTCGCCAGGGCAGGAGGCCGAGAGTCGGCATGAGGCGTGACTGACGCGGCGTCACGCATACCGATCCGGCCCGGAACCGCAGGCCCGCCGATCAGCCGACAACGTGGGGGAGCTGCACCCTAGATGGTCCTCGACCTCCTCCTGATTGGCACGGCGATCTCGCTGGGGCCGATCCACAACAGCGCCTTCATCCTGCTGCTCTCCTCCGACAACGGCGTCCGCAAGGGGCTGGCGTTCGTGCTGGCCTGGCTCGCCAACCTGGTGGTGGTGATCGCCTGCGTGGAGCTGGTGACCGGCGGGACCCCTCCCGCCCGCAACAGTGCGCCCTCGACGGCGGTCGTGGCGTTCAAGCTGGCGCTGGGCGTGGCGTTGGTCCTCTTCGGCGAGCGCAAGCGCCGCGCGCCCCGCAGCCCCCGTAAGACGCCCAAGTGGATGGCCAAGGTGGACCGGGCATCCGTCTGGGCGGCGGCGGGGCTTGCAGTGCTGCTCCAACCGTGGGGGCTGGTGGGGGCCGGCGCCGCCACGGCGGTCGACGCGGACCTCTCCTCCATCCAGTCGTACCTGGCCCTGTCCGGCTACTGCCTGCTGGCCACGCTCAGCCTGCTGGTGATGGAGGTGTACGTGGTCTGGGCGCCGGTGGCCGCGCGGGCGAAGCTGGGCGGACTGCGAAGCTGGATGGACAGTCATCAGGATCAGGTGGTCGTGACGTTGCTGCTGCTGATCGGCCTGTTGCTGATGGGCAAGAGCATCTACCAGCTGGTTTCCTGAGCCTGCGGGTGAGCGTGCGTCCGCGCGGAGGCATGACGGTGATGGTTCCGGGCGCAGGCCCGGTGCGTGGACGCGGGGTCAGGCGCGGGGCGGCGAAAGTCGGCGGACCCCCGGGCCGCCGGGTCGCCGCGTCGATGTCCTCGGGGGTGAGCAACGGGATCGCCCTGGACGGCAGTGCTCCGCTCGCCCGCACCGTCATGGACCGGCGGCCATGGACACATGGTCGGGGAGGCCGACGATGCAGGACAGGTCGTCGTCGCCGAACGCGAAGGGCTTGTCCGGCCACGGCGGACGAGGGAAGGAGGAGTACCCACCCCTTGCCACTCTTAATCTATAGCGCACCGGGGGGCTTGCGGCAAGACCCCGGTCATACCGCAGAATCGCTGGCCTAGGCCAGAAACCTGCGGAAATCGGAGATCCACTAAGTGCGTGTGTTGTTGTCGGTTCATGTGCCGTGCGGTGACGTCGAGCAGCCGGTGGTGGGACTCGCGCCGCGGTTGCGGGCACTCGGCGCCGAGGTGCAGGTGTGCGCGCCGCCGGACTTCGTGGGTGCCACGGCAGATCGGAGCTGCTGACATGAACCACCTGACCACCAGTGCGTTCGACCTGCCCGACCACCTCTCCCCCAAGGCCGACCCGGCGCTGATCGCCGGCGACGAGCAGCACTTCGCGGCCATCGCGGAGAGCCTTGAGCAGGCGATCGCCGAACTGTCCGACCGTCTCGACGCCGAGCGCAAGGCGCCCGGCGGCGTCGGCCGGGAGGCGATGGACCGGGACATCGAGATCCACCGGCTGAGCGGGCGTCTGCGCGCCCTGCGTCGCTTCGGTCTGGACCTGTGCCTCGGACACATCGTCAGCACGGACAACCCCGAGCCCGTGTACATCGGCCGACTCGGCCTCACCGACAGCGAGGGCCGTCGGCTGCTGCTCGACTGGCGCTCGCCCGCGGCCGAACCGTTCTTCGCGGCGACCCACGCCAACCCGATGGGGCTGGCGAGCCGCCGCAGGTATCGCTGGACCCGAAGCCGGATCAGCGACTACTGGGACGAGGTGTTCACCGCCGACGGGCTCGAAGGGCACGCCGCGCTCGACGACCAGTCCGCCTTCATCGCCAGCCTGGGCAGCAACCGGTCGTCCCGGATGCGAGACGTGCTCGCGACCATTCAGGCCGACCAGGACGCCATCATCCGGGCGGGATCCCGCGGCGCTCTCGTCGTCGACGGCGGTCCGGGTACGGGGAAGACCGTCGTCGCTCTGCACCGCTCGGCCCACCTCCTCTACTCCGACCCGCGCCTCGGTCACCGTCGGGGCGGTGTGCTGTTCGTCGGTCCGCACCAGCCCTACCTGGCCTACGTCGCCGATGTCCTCCCGAGCCTCGGCGAGGAGGGCGTGCGGACCTGCACCGTCCGCGACCTCGTCGCCGAGGGTGCCACGGCGGCGATCGAGTCCGACCCGGACATTGCCCGCCTGAAGTCGTCCGCGAACATGGTGAAGGCGATCGAGCCGGCCGTCGGCATCTACGAGGAGCCGCCTACCGAGGGGATGACGGTCTCGACCCACTGGTCCGACATCTGGCTGAGCGCCGACGACTGGGCCGCGGCGTTCGAAGCGGCGGAGCCGGGCACGCCGCACAACGAAGCTCGCGACCAGATCCGGGAGGAGCTGTTCACGATCCTGATGGACAAGGACGACAGCGACGCCCCGCCCGAGCTGCTCCGGAGGTCGTTGCTGCAGAACCGGGAGCTGATCGGGGCCCTCAACCGCGCATGGCCGATGCTCGAAGCCACCGACCTCGTCGGAGATCTCTGGTCGGTGCCCGCCTACCTGCGCAAGTGCGCTCCCTGGCTGAGCGTCGACGAGGTCCGCAAGTTGCAGCGTAAGGACGCCCAGGCCTGGACGGTGTCCGACCTGCCGCTCCTGGACGCGGCCCGGCAGCGGCTCGGCGACCCGGAGGCGGAACGCCGCAAGCGTCGGCACGACGCCTCCGTCGCCGCCGAACGCGCGCGGATGGCCAGCGTCATCGACGGCCTGCTCCAGGCCGATGACGACGGTGAAGGCGCGGTGACCATGCTGCGCGGACAGGACCTTCAGGGCAGCCTGGTCGACGAGAGCGCACTGCCGGGCACCGACCTGGAGCCTCTCGCCGGCCCGTTCGCGCACGTCGTGGTGGACGAGGCTCAGGAACTCACCGACGCGGAGTGGCAGATGCTTCTGCTCCGCTGCCCGTCCCGGAGCTTCACCATCGTCGGGGACCGGGCCCAGGCCAGGCACGGGTTCACCGAGTCGTGGCAGGAACGGCTCGAACGGGTCGGGCTCGACCGGATCACCGTGGCCTGCCTGAGCGTCAACTACCGGACGCCGGAGGAGGTCATGGCGGAGGCCGAGCCGGTCATCCGGGCGGTGCTCCCGGACGCCAATGTGCCGACCTCCATCCGAAGCAGCGGCATCCCCGTCGTGCACGGATCCGTTTCTGACCTGGACGCGATCCTCGACACCTGGCTCGCCGAGCACGCCGAAGGGATCGCCTGCGTCATCGGCGATCCCACGTTCCGGCCGACGTCCCGCGTCCGGTCGCTGACCCCGGGTCTGTCGAAGGGGCTCGAGTTCGACCTGGTCGTCCTCATCGACCCGGAGGCGTTCGGCGAGGGCATCGCAGGAGGCGTCGACCGCTATGTCGCGATGACCCGGGCGACGCAGCGGCTCGTGATCCTCACGAGCTCCTGACACCGGCCAAGGCAACGTGTGTTCGGCCGGCGCGAGCCGGACGGACGAAGGGAGGGGCGGGCGGATGTGCCGAAGGCACCGCGGGGTGCGCGGTGCCTTCGGGGTGAGCGATCGTACGGTCGGGCGCGCGGTGTCGAGGCCGCCCGGAGTGGCGCACCGTCAGGCGCGCACGGTCAGCCAGGCGCCGAGGCCGCTGCAGCCGCGTGCGTCGTAGGTGGTGCTGCGGTAACCGGCCGGGATGGGGGAGTAGGGGCAGGTCCAGATGCCGTTGCGGACGAGCTGGTGGTACCAGGAGCCCGCGCCGCCGCACCCGTTGCGGTCGAACGCGGTCAGGACGTACCCGGCCGGAATCGGTGCCCCGGCGCAGGACCACCCGCCTGCCGCGATCTGCGACCCGCCCGCTGCGGCGGGGGCGGGGGCGGCGTTGGCGGTGGCCGCGCCGGCCAGGAGGACGGTCGCGACGAGTGCGATCACCCCCGCCAGGGCGGCGATCCTGCGGCGGGCGGATGCCATCGTCGTGCGGCTCTGAGCCGAATGGGCCCGGTGGGGCTCTGTTCCGGACGGTGCGGATGGTGTGGGGGAGGCGTCCGGCCCGGCGGGTGTGTGGGCGATGATGACCTTCATGAGCGATCGAGTGATCAGGGCGGGTGTGCGCCAGGCGGTGCCGGCCGATCTCGCCGAGGTGGAGGTGCTGGCCGGCGAGCACGCGGCGTACGAGCGGGCGGCCCCGCCGGCGGAGGGGTTGGCGGCACTGCTCGCGGCGGAGCTGTTCGAGCGGGCGGAGCCGCGGCTGGGCTGCCTGGTCGCCGAGCTGCCGGGCGGCGGGCTGGCGGGGTACGCCACCTGCACCACCGAGTTCAGCACCTGGGAGGGCCGGCCCTATCTCCACCTCGACTGCCTCTACCTGCGCGAGGAGCACCGCGGGCTGGGCCTCGGTGCGGAGCTGATGGCGGCCGTGCTGGCAGAGGCGCGGGCGCGCGGGCTCCGGCAGGTGCAGTGGAACACGCCGGTCTGGAACGAGGGCGCCATCCGCTTCTACGACCGCCTCGGTGCCACGCGCAAGGAGAAGCAGCGCTACAGCCTCGCCGTCGAACCGTCCTGACGACGCGTCCTGACGGTCCGTTCGGGCGGAGGTGTGGTGGCCGCGCCATCGCTGCCATCGCCGCCTCCATCGCCCGAAAGTTCGCTGGAGACGGCGCCTGGGTGCCAGGTGAGGGTCGGGGTTCCTGCTCGACGCGCGGTTCCGGCCCGTGCTCGGCGGTCGCAGCTCCCGTAGCCGGGACCGCGGCGACTGGGACCCGCGCCACTCGTACCCCGTAAAGTGGCACGGGTCAGCGCATTCGGGCTGCCCGGGACGGGATGTCACAGTCGGATCGGGTGTCAAAGCGGTCGGGTGCCGCTGCCGGGGGCCCGTCCCGTCGACCCTGCTAGGACCCGGATCTTCCCATGCTCGAACTGCGTCATCTCCAGGTGTTGCGCGCCATCGCGCGTGAGGGCTCGCTGGCGGCCGCCGCGCGCTCCCTGCACTACTCCCAGCCCACGGTGACGCATCACCTCGACCGGCTGGAATCCCACTTCGACGCGCCGCTGGTGCACCGCGGCCCGCGCGGCACCGCGCTCACCGAGGTCGGCGAGGCCCTGCTGCCGCACGCGGAGGCCGTCCTGGAGCGGATCAGGCTCGCCGAGCGGGAGGTACGGCGTCTGGTCGAGCACGGCTCCACCACCCTGCGGGTCGGGACCTTCCCCACCGCCGGGGCGTTGCTGCTGCCGCCGGCCGTGAAGAAGCTCCACCACTCCGGCGCGCACGTGTCGCTCACCGAGGGGGAACTCCCCAACCTGCTCGCCGGGCTGCGTTCGCGCGAGCTGCACCTGGCGCTGGTCTTCTCGCAACCCGGCGAGCGGCTGGAGCTCGAACCGGAGTTCGTCGTCCACCCGCTCCTGGAGGACCCGCTGCTGCTGGCCCTGCCCGCCGACCATCCGCAGGCCCGGCTCGACCGCGTGCCGCTGGCCGCGCTGCGCACCGAGGGCTGGATCATGGGCACCACCGACTGGGATCCGGTCGACCGCGCGCTCGGCTGGGCCTGCGCGCAGGAGGGCTTCGAGCCCGTCCATGTGATGCGTACGGACGACTACGCCGTCCTGCAGGGATTCGTCGCGGCCGGCATCGGGATCGCGCTGGTGCCCCGGCTCGGCCTGGGCACCCCGCGTGAGGACCTGGTCGTCCGGCCGGTGGACGGCCCGCCGCTCAGCCGGCAGATCGGCGTGGCCATGCCGCGCACCGGTCGGTCGCGGAGCGTGGAGGTGCTGATGGCTGAGCTGGTGGCCCAGGCGGAGCGGATCACCGCGGCCTGGGCAGGCTGACCGGGGCGGTCTCGGCCAGGTTGCCGGGCCGAGCTCCAGAATTCATCTGGATATCCCCAGACAACCGGGGCGTTCTCTTCGCTCCGCCCGGCTGCCAGTCTCGCAGTGTGATGATCCGAACCACCCGCGACTCCGTTCGGCCGGCCCAGAACTCGGCCGAGCCCCACCTCGAGCCCAAGCCCGAAGCCGGGCTCCAGCGGCACGCCCCGTACGCCGCCGCCGTGAGCGCCCACGGCGAGCTCGACTGGCTCCGGCTGAACGTGCCCGGCCACGCCGCCGACGGTGCCCGCTTCGACGCGCTGTCGGCGCTCCTGGGCGACGCGCCGCTGCGGCTGGACGTCCCGCCGCTGCTGGACGGGATCGATCTGGGCGCGGGCAGCCCGCTGGAGCAGGCGCTCGACCTCGCCGCCGAGGCCTGGGGCGCCCGCCGCACCTGGTTCCTGACCAACGGCGCCTCCCAGGGCAACCGGATCGCCGGCCTGGTGGCCCAGGCCCTCGGCGAGACCCTGGTGGTGCAGCGCAGCGTGCACTCCAGCGTCATCGACGGCCTGGTGCTCTCCGGTCTGCGCGCCGCCTTCGTCCAGCCGTCGCTCGACCCGGAGCTCGGTATCGCGCACGGAGTCACCGCGGCCGACCTCGCCACCGCGATCGCCGCGCACCCGGACGCCGCGGCGGCGTACGTCGTCACCCCCAGCTACTTCGGCGCGGTGGCGGACGTCCGGGCGCTCGCGCGCACCGCGCACGGCGCCGGCATACCGCTGATCGTCGACGAGGCCTGGGGCTCGCACTTCGGCTTCCACCCCGAGCTGCCCGCCAACGCGCTGGAGCTCGGCGCCGACCTGGTCATCTCCAGTACCCACAAGCTCGGCGGCAGCCTGACCCAGTCGGCCATGCTGCACCTCGGCCACGGTGCCTTCGCCGACCGGCTGGAGCCGCTGATCCAGCGGGTCTTCAACCTCACCCAGTCGACGAGCGCCAGCGCTCTGCTGCTCGCCTCCCTCGACCTCGCCCGGCGCGGCCTGGCCACCGGCCGGGAGCGGATCGCGGCCTCGCTGGACGCGGCGGACAAGCTCCGGGACGCCGTCCGCGCGGCCGGGCGGTTCACCATCGTCAGCGACGGCTTCGAACGCTTCGCGGACATCGTCGCCGCCGACCCGCTCAGGGTGCCGATCGACACCCGGGCGGGCGGCATCTCCGGCCACGAGGCGCGCTGGCGGCTGATGAACGATCACCGGATCCTGGTCGAGGTCGCCACCGACTCGGCGATCGTCGCGGTGGTCGGCGCCGGCGCCGTCCCCGACGCGGATCGCTTCGTCGAGGCCCTGCACGCCCTGCCGGCGCCGCTCGTGCCCCGGGACGGCCTGCGGGTGGGCGGGCAGCCGGGCGGACGGCGGTCCGAGCCGCCCCGGCTCCGGCTCCCGCAGCCCGGCCCGGTACGGATGACGACACGTCAGGCCTTCCTCGCCCCCAGCCGTCTCGTGCGCGCGCAGGACGCCGTCGGGCGTGTCTCGGCGGACACCCTGGCCGCCTACCCGCCGGGGATCCCCAACGTCCTGCCGGGCGAGGTCATCACCGCGGAGCTGGTCGAGTTCTTCCAGCTCACCGCCGCCACCCAGGGCGGTCACGTCCGCGGCGCGGCGGACCCGGCGGTGTCGAAGCTCCGGATCGTCGACGAGCCCACCGCGCCCTGAGCCGTCGCCGCCCCGGCGCAGGTGTGAACGGGGGGCGCGCCCCCGTTCAGGACACCAGGCCCAGGCGGCGTGGTCGGCGGCCGTCGACCGGATGAGCCGAGGGCCGGCGTTCGGGTGTTCTGGTGCCCGGGGCGCGGGGGGAGGAGAGTGGAAGGCAGCGCGGTCGGTGGACGGAGGCAAGCAGGGGGAGTGATCGGGAGGTCACGATGACCTTTGTACAGATCGTAGAGTGCCGTACGGAGCGGCCGGACGAGCTCAACCGGCTGATGGACTCCTGGATCGAGCAGACCCACGGCAGGCGCACCGCGACCCATGCGATGGTCGGCGCGGACCGGGCGGACGCCGGGCACATCGTGGAGATCGTCGAGTTCCCCTCGTACGAGGCGGCGATGCGCAACTCCAGCCTCCCGGAGACCGACCGGATCTTCCGGGAGATGGTGGCGCTCTGCCAGGAGCCGCCGACCTTCACCAACCTCGATCTGGTCCGGGACGAGCAGCTCCACAAGGACGCGGCTCGCCGGCTGCTGGAGGACCCGCCGAAGGGGGACATGTCCCCGATCGACGAGTTGCTGGCGCCCGACTACTGCGACCACGACCCGTCGATGGACGGTGACACCGTCGGCCCGGCGGCGGTCAAGAAGATGATCGAGGGCTACCGCAAGGCCTTCGACTTCACCTTCGACATCCAGAGTCAGCTCGCCGAGGGCGACCAGGTGGTCACCCGCTGGATCTGGCGTGGCACCCACATCGGCGAGTACATGGGCATGCCGGCCAGCAACAAGACCATCGAGTCCGCCGGGATGACGATGTTCCGGTTCGAGGAGGGCAAGGCGAAGGAAGGCTGGTGGAGCTGGGACGCCGTCGCCATGATGCGCCAGATGGGCATGATGCCCGAGTGATCGGGAACGCCGCGCACCGCGCACCACGGCACCGCGCCCGCTGGTAGGCGCGGTCAGGGTCACCTACCGTCGTCGTGCTGCGCCGAAGCGTCGAACATCCGCCGCGGGCGGCCGCGGAGGGCGCGCGCGGCGGGGGTGGCGGGACCGTCGGCCCCCCCGGCGCAGGCACAGCACCCCCCCAGCGCGGGCCCGGGTGGGGCCCCCGGGGTCGGCGGCCGCCACCCGCGGGGGGGGGGGGGGCGCCGGGCCCCCCCGCGGGGGGGGGGGGCCCCCCCCCCCGCCCCCGCCCCCCCCGCGGCCCCCCCCCCCCCCCCCCGCGGCGGGGGTGACGGGACCTTCGGCCCGCCAGGCGAAGGCAAGGCACCCGCGCAGCTCGGGCCCGGTTGCGGCCAGCGGGATCGTCGACCGCCTCGCGAGGTCGTCGCCGGGGCTGACGGCCGCGGCGCTGGGCTCTCGGGTGAGGATGTCGGCGGCCGGTCAGCGGCCGGTCGTAGCTGGTCGTGACAGGCCGAGGACGCCCGGGGGCAGGGGCGGCCGGGCCGGGGCAGGGCCCAGGGTCGTCGTGCCCGGGGTCTCGCGGTGGCCGAGGCCGGTGCGGTAGACGTCCAACGCCAGTTCGGTCCTGCCGGTGCGGCGCAGGAGGTCGCCCAGCAGGCGGCAGAGGTCGGCGAGGTCGCCGGCCGCTCCCGCTCGTTCGAGCAGGGACAGGGCGCTGACATAGTGCTCCTCCGCGGCGTCCGTGGCGCCCCGGTCCTCGGCCATGAGCCCCAGCAGGCGGTGCGCCCCGGCGGCGTGGACGGCGCCGCGGTCCGGGCCGATGCGGTCGAGGAGACGGCTGAGCAGGTCGCCGGCCTCCCGGTGGCTCCCGCGGCGGCGCAGCACGTCCGCGAGTTCGACCTCCACCTGGTGGGTGTAGAGCTCGGCCTGGTGCGCCGCCAGCATGTCGCGGGCGGTGCGCAGTTCGCGCTCCGCGCGGTCCAGGTCACCCGCCTGGGCGTGGACGTACCCGCGCATCCAGTGGCACTTGGCGAGGTCCGGGCTGAGCCGCAGCCGCTGGTACAGCTCCTGCGCCCTGGCCAGTGACGCGTCGGCCTCGGCGGTGCGGCCCTCGGCGATCAGGGTCCGGGCGACGCTCCGGTGCAGGCCGGCGACGAGTGCGGGGTCGGTGGCGGCGGGGGCGAGGGCCAGGGCGAGTTCGGCGGCCTGGGCGGCGCGGGCGTGCGCGCCCATGTCCAGGTAGGGCCCGATCGCCGCGGAGTACAGCAGGAGCAGCGCGTCGGGGTCGTGCAGCCCGCTGGTGTTGAGCTGGTCGATCGTGGCTTCCAGCAGGTAGCAGGCGTACCGGAGTTCACCCGCGAGCAGGTGGGCTACGGCCCGGCCGCGGATCGCGGCGGCGCGCAGCGGCAGCGGCTCGTCGCCCTGGAGCCGCTCGGCCGTCTCGAAGTGCTCGCGGGCCTCGTCCAGGCGCCCGCTCTCCAGGGCGCAGTCACCGAGGCCGAGCCGTGCGGCCGGGAGCAGGGACGGGACGCCGTACCGGGTGGCCCGCTCCAGGCAGCTGGCGAAGCGTTCGGCCGCCTCGTCGGTGCGGCCGGACGCGAGTGCTTCGTGCGCCTCGGTCAGGGTGAGCCGGAGCTCGGTGGCCAGGTGGGCGGGGCGGCCGGTGGCGAGCTCGTCGAACGTGGCGCCGAGACGTTCGGCGAGGTACCGGAGTGCGGGCTCGGAGGGCCGGACGCGGCCGGCCTCCAGTGTGGAGATGTAGGCGGCGGTGTACGCGGGTTCGGCGAGGGCACGCTGGGTCAGCCCCCGCTGCCGGCGCAGTCGTCTCACCCGCTTGCCGATGTCGGCCGGGCTGCTCTCCTCGTCCATGTCCGTTTCCTTCCGTTCCTTCCGCCCTGCACCTTCGCGGTGGCGCGCATGCTCGCCATCATCGCCGCCCCCATTGCCCGACGTGCCGGGGTGCCCTACATTAACCCGGCAGTTAAGTGTGGTTACGAGCGTGATTACACGTCAACTTAACATCGGACCTGGAGGTTTGACAGTGCGCATCAGCAGACTGACCGCCATCGCCCTGGCCGGCGCCACCGTCCTGGCGGTCCTAGGTGCCGGGACGGCGCCCGCCGCCCGGGCCACACCCGACACGTCCGACGCATCCGTCGCGTTGCCCGCCGCCTCGGGGGCCCGGGTGGCCCCGGTGTCCGCAGCGGGCGGCGCGAGCCCGGCCGGTCGGCGGGTGGAGGCCTTCGGCGAGGACGGCAGCATCAGCCGCGCCGTCGTTCCGGCGCAGTCGCCGTTCCTCTCGCCCAGGCTCACGGCCGGGATCGCCGGCGACGGCGCCGTCACCTCCGTCGTCCGCAACGGTGGTATCGACGCCAAGCTGGACGTCGTCGTCATCGGGGACGGCTACACCGCCGAGGAGCAGGAGAAGTTCCACGCCGACGCCGCAGCGAAGTGGCGGGAGATCACCGCCGTCGAGCCCTATGCGACGTACCGCTCGCTGTTCAACGTCTGGGCCGTGGACGCCGTCTCCGCACAGTCGGGCATCTCCGGTGACCCCGAGCGTTCGACGGTCCGCGACACCGCCCTCGGGGCGTACTTCTGGTGCGAGGACCTGGAGCGCCTGCTCTGCGTCGACACCGCCGCGGTGGACCGGTACGCGGCCAAGGCCCCACAGGCGGATCTCGTCGTCGTGGTCGCCAACAGCGCCAAGTACGGCGGCGCCGGCTACAACGACGTCGTCTCGCCCCTCGGCTACTCCGGGATCGCCACGGTGGCCGGCGGCAACCCCCGCTCCGGCCAGATCGCCGTCCACGAGACCGGCCACTCGCTCGGGAAGCTCGCCGACGAGTACTTCTACGACGGCTACGGCACCTACGGGGGCGACGAGCCGCCGGAGGCCAACACGACCGTACTGACCGCGCGCGAGATGCGCCGCGAACACGAGAAGTGGTACCGCTGGCTGGGCCGGACCTCGCCCGACGGCGGCACCGTCGGCGCGTACGAGGGCGGCGGCTACTACCCACTCGGGATCTACCGGCCGACCGACAACTCGATCATGCGATCGCTGGGCCGGGAGTTCAACCTCCCCGGCCGGGAGGCGATGATCGCGGGCTTCTACCGCTACGCCTCGCCGCTGGACAGCGCCACCTCCACCGACACCGTGCTCACCGGGGCCGACCGGCTCGCCGTCGACCTGCCGGTCGCCGGTACCCGGCTGCGCTGGTACCTCGACGGCAGGGAGGTCAGGGGGCTGGCCGGCGGGACCGCGATCAGCGTCGCCGACCTCGGCCTCACCGGCCCCAAGGGCCGGCGGCACCGGCTCACCGCCGTAGCGACCGACCCGACCCCGGCCGTCCTCGACCCCGAGCCGCGTGAGTCCCTCACCGACGCCCTCAGCTGGGAGGTCACCCGCTAGCCGGGCGCGAGCGGAGTGGCGGCGGGAGGGCTTGGGAGGGCGCGGGAGGGGCGGGAGGCGTAGGGGTGCGGGCCGGGGTGGGGCCGGTGGTGAGTTCCGATACAAACGGTGCAATGTGGGCTGTGTGCATATCTATGCGAAATATGACAAAATATGCGTAATGCCGCACTCTACCGAGGAGCATCACCGCATGGCCCACGGAGCCCACCCCAACGCTCCCGTCCCGGCCCCCCGCGCGGTCATAACCCTGGCCCGCGACTGCCGCGAATGCCGCGCCTGGGGCACTGTGGTCACGCCGGAAGGGCACCACGAACTCTGCCCGGCGTGCCAGTACCCCGACCGAACCCCGCCGACCTCCGCACCGACACCCTCCGCCGACCGCCCGAGCGGAGTGACCTGCAAGCTGCGAAGGGGTGGTTCCCGAGCAGGGGAACGGTGATCCTCCCCGTGGCGGGCCGACGGCTGCGGGGCGGAAGCCTCGACACCGCGGCCCGCTCCCGGCCGGACTCCCCGGCTTCCGCCGAAGGCGCTCGGACGGTGCCGGCCACCCGCGAAATCGGTTGTCCGGGCGCCCGAGCTGCCCCCAGAATCTGCCCATGACCACGACTGCCACCATTCTGCCGCCGACCTCCACCGCCCGATCGGCGCGAGGCCGGCGGCAGTCCGGCCGACCGGTGAGGCCGACTCCCACGCACGCGTGATCGCCGCCCTGGTCGCCGGCCTCCTCGCCGGGTACGGCATCGCCCTGCCCGTGGGAGCGGTGGCGACCTACCTGGTGGCCCTGACGGCCCGGACGTCGCTGAAGGTCGGCGCCTGCGCCGCACTGGGCATCGCCACCGCTGACGGCCTCTACGCGCTGACCGCCGCGCTCGGCGGCGCCGCGCTCGTCCCGGCCATCGAACCGATCATGGTTCCGCTGCGCTGGGGCTCCGCGCTGGTGCTCGTCGCGCTGGCGGCCCGCAGCGGCGCCTCGGCGATCAGCCGGTACCGCTCGGACCGGGAGGCCACCCCCGCCGACGAGGTCCCCCTCGATCCCGCCCGGGCCTACCTGGGGCTGCTCGGGATCACACTCATGAACCCGATGACCGTGATCTACTTCGCGGCGCTCGTGCTCGGCAGCCGCAGTACGGTTGCCGCACGCCCGCTGGAGCAGGGTCTCTTCGTCCTCGCGGCCTTCGTCGCATCCGCCAGCTGGCAGCTGCTCCTGGCCGGCGGCGGCGCCCTGCTCGGCCGCACCCTGACCGGCAGCCCGGGGCGGCTGATCACCGCGCTCGCCTCCACCGCCCTGATCACGGCGCTCGCCGCACACCTGGTCATGTCAGGCCCGTGACCGGCTACCGCCGTCAGGCGCCGGCGACGCTCCGGATCGGCGGACTCGCGGTGCCGTCGGGGCCCCGCAGCGGGACGGTCGGGCGTCTGATCGGTCGTCGGAATTGACCCACTGATTCAGCGTCAAAGTGCACCATGTGGGCGGTCTATCGGGCCAATAGAGTTGTTCTCACGAGGTCACGGAAGAAGCCGAGGCCGCAGGTCAGCCCAGGGAGTACCACCATGAACGCCGCTACGAACGCCGCTGTGAACGCCACCGCCGCCTCCGCGCCGAAGCCGGTTCTGACCCGCGCCGCCGAGGCCGAGACGACCAGTGACCCGAGCAGCGTGATGACGCTGCTCGCCGACTGCGGTACCGACGGCAGCTCGCTGACCAGCTACCGTTCGCGCTTCACCAAGGGCGCGGTGGGTGCCCCGGCCCACTTCCACACCCGGGCCTCGGAGCTGTTCTTCGTGATCGGGGGCTCGCTTCAGGTGCTCGTCGACGACGAGGTGAAGGTCCTGCACGAGGGTGACCTGCTGCTGGTGCCGCCACACACCCCGCACGCCTTCGCGGCGGCGCCCGGCGCCGAGGCCGACGTCCTGTTCGTCTTCACGCCCGGCATGCCGCGCTTCGACTACCTGCGCCTGCTGGGCCGGGTGATGCGAGGCGAGGCCGGTGTGGAGGAGATCAAGGAGTCCTCGGAGTTCTTCGACAACCACTACGTGGACAGCCCGGTCTGGCGTGCCGCCCTCGAAGCGGCGAAGTGACCCCCGGACGTCGAGCGCGGGGCCGGGCCTGACCGCCCCGGCCCCGCGCCCGGCCCCACCGCGCCGGGTCAGCTGCCCGTCGGCCGTCGGTCGATCACCGCACGCAGCTTGCCGCTGCTCGGGGTCCGGTCGAAGGCGAGGGTGCCGGCCGTCTCGACCTCGCAGCTGAGCAGGTCCTCCGCGATCCCCGCGCGCAGCTCCGCGATCGCGGACACGAAGGCGTCGCGGGCCGCGTCGCTGGCGGGCGCGTACCGCTCGTCGAGCCGTACGGTCAGCCGCTCCCGGTCGGCCGCCGACGTCAGGATCAGCTGGAGCTCGCCGCGGTAGCCGAGCTCCTCCTCCGCGACCTGGACGAAGCGCCGGTAGTTGAGGAAGTACGTGCCGACCCGCACCACGTCTCCGTGCCGGCCGAGCAGCTCGATCCGGGGCGTGTGGCTGCCGCACGCGCAGACGCCGTCGACGGCCCGGCCGAGGTCGCCGATCTGGTACCGCTCCAGGCGCTGCCCGGACCGGGCGCGGCTGGTGAAGACGAGGCGTCCCGGCTCTCCGGCGGGCACCGGGCGGTCGGCCTCCGGGTCCAGGATCTCCAGGGTGTGCAGGTCGGTCAGGACGTGGTGGACCGAGCCCTCCGACCGGGCGCACTGGTAGCCGAGCGGCCCCAGATCGGTGCTGCCGTACGCGGCGGAGCGGATGACCTCGACACCGAAGTCGGCGGCCAGGACCCGGCGCTGCTCCGCGGTGAAGTGCTCGCCGCCGTAGAACACCTTGCGGATCCCGCCGTACTCGCGCAGCAGCTCGCCCTGCGAGTGGAACAGCTGCCACAGGTAGGAGGGCATACCGAAGAGGGTGTCGGCCCGGTACATCACGAGGGCCTCGGCCACGGCGGCGTGGTCGGGGCCGGCGGCCATCGGGATCTGGGTGGCGTTGAGGCGTTCCAGGATGGAGAAGAAGCTGATGAAGCTTCCGTACATGCCGCCGCAGTAGAACAGGTTGGCCGCGCGGTCGTGCGCCGGGTCGAAGCCGGCGGTGAGCAGGCCGTCCGCGGCCGCGCGCATCTGGACGTCGTAGTCGTGGTTGGTGAACACCGACAGGGCCGGGGCCCCGGTGGTGCCGCCGCTGCGGAAGTACAGGTGGGCGTGTTCGGGCGAGAGGGTGGCGAGTTGCTCCTGCACCGCTGCCTTGTCCAGCAGCGCGCCGGTCGGTGCGGCGGGCAGGGCGGGGGCGGCGATCAGGTCGTCCAGGCAGGCGGTGGCGCGGAAGGCGGCATCCGTCTGCACGCTGACCCGGCGGCTGTAGCGCTGCAACGCGTAGACCCCGTCGTGGGGTTCGCCGTCGTAGCTGTCGAGCATCGCGCCCACCGGGGTGACCCGCAGGACGCCGGCCGTCAGGACGGCGCGCGAGAGCCGGGCGATGTCGGCACGGCTGCCGCCGATCGCCGCGGTCTGGAGGTAGCGGCGCATGGGCCGCAGGGTGGCCGTGGCGGTGGCGCGCGGCAGCGGCTTGACCCAGATGCTGCGGTGCAGCGGGGACGCGGCGAGGGCCGGCCGGGTGTCCGCCAGCACCCGCCAGGAGCCGTCCTCGGCGGTGATCACCCTGGTCAGGCCCAGGTGCTGCTCAAGGCGGGCGATCAGCTCGGTGGTGGTGATCTCGGCGTGCTCGGCCGGGTCGAGCTCGGCCCGCGGGCACTTGGCCGAGGCCTCGGCGAGCCGGGGCGCGAACCGCTCGGCGAAGGCGAAGACCTCCTCCGCGCGGTCGGTGTCCAGGTAGACCACCTGCGGGCTGGAGCAGGCCTGCTGTTCGAGGCGGCAGACGTCGGCGGCGAGGGCGTCCAGGGTCGCCTCGTCGGACCACGCGTCGCGGGTCAGGTAGGCGAACGAGATCTTGTGACCCCATTCGATCAACCGGCAGCCGGGGGTGACGAGTCCGGCCACCCCCCGGACGGCCTCCTCGCCGCCCCAGACGGCCACGGCGTCCGCGGGCTCGCACAGCATCCGCAGCCAGTCCGTGCGGGTGGAGGAGAACCGCAGCACGATGATCCGCCGGGCCACGGCGCCGGTCGGGTCCGCGGCCGCCAGCTCCGCGAGCAGGTGCTGGGCGAGGAGGGTGTCCGTACCGCTGGTCTTGAGGACGTTGAGGTTGCCGGTGAGCAGGCCCTCCACCACGCTCAGCGGGGCGACGGCGGCGGCGTTGCCCGGGGCGATGTGGACCAGCAGCCCCACCGGCGCCCAGGCCTCGAAGACGGTCTCCCGGGCATCGGGGCGCGCCAGCCGTTCGGGGTGCGCTCCGCCGAGTTCACGCCGGAGCTTGCGCTCCAGCGCCGGGCGGGCGAGTGCGGCCGCGAGCTCGGCGAGGGTCGCCGCGCTCTCCTCGGGGTCGGTGCCGCCGTCGGCGAGCTGCGCGGCCAGCCGGGTGTGCACGGCGCTGCCGGGCACGCCCAGGGCCGTGCTGATGGTCTGGCAGGCGTTCAGGACGGTCTCGGTGGCGAGGGGCTCGGCCAGGCTCTGACCGGCGAGTGCGGGCAGGTCGGCGAGCCGGCGGGCCGCCTCGGCGTCGTCGATGAACGAGCCCTGCCAGAAGTGCGGTCCGGTGGTCACGACATTCCCTTCAGGAGTTCGGCGGCGGCGGCCGCGCAGTTGCGGTTGCGGCTCACTCCGGCGCGGCCGTGAATGGTGAACCAGGGCGTGGGCAGCGCGCAGGGGCAGTCCTGCCCGGGGTGCAGCGAGGCGAGATCGCCCATGACGACGCTCTGCGCCGGCACCGAGGTGATGTACGGGGAGACCAGGTGGAGGAAACCGCGCTCGCCGTAGGGCAGGGGCTCCAGGGTTCGGGGGTCGCGCACGGCCGCCCGGGACCACACCGGTACGTGCAGCCGGTGCTGCTCGCACTCGATGTACGGCACGCAGTGCTCGACGGAGCCGAAGGTGTCGCGGATCCGCCCGGAGGGGATGCCCAGCTGTTCGGTGACCTCCGCGTAGAACTCCTCCTTGCCGATCTGCCGGTCGGTGTGGCCCTTCCAGCCGCCGCCGAGCAGTACCAGCGAGCCGGCGGGCAGCTCCAGCGGCGGCAGGCCGAGGGCGCGCATCCGCTCCAGGGTGAAGTGCAGGAACGCCGGGAAGCCCAGGATCCGCACCGGCAGCCCGTCCTCGGCGTACCGATGGAGTGCGGCGATGCAGCCGTGGACGTCGAACTCGTGGCCGGTGCCGGTGTGCCGCAGCGCGTGCGTGGTGTGCCGGGCCGGGGCGAAGTCGCACAGGTAGTTGTCGGTGAACGAGGTGCCCAGCTTCAGCTGAGGGGCCGGTTCGTAGCTGTACAGCAGGTAGTTGACGGGCTGCTCCGGGGTGATCCAGCCGTAGTGGTCGAAGATCCGGGCCACCATCCGCTGCGCCGAGCGGATGGTCCACTCGTCGAAGAACATCTGCGACTTCTGGCCGGTGGTGCCGGAGGAGGTGAGGTGCAGGAACACCTCCTCGCGGGGGATCGAGAGGATCTCGTGCCGCTTGAAGAAGTTGGCGTGCACCAGCGGGGTCCGGACGTCCGGGCCGAACGCGGGAGTCTCGGTGGCGCCCTCCAGGGCGGAACGGAGGAACGGCGAGCGCTCGGCGTGCCAGGCGTTGCTCTCGGCCATCGCGGCGGCGAACAGCGTGTCGCACTCCGGCCCCGCCGCGTACGGCGAGGTGAGGTCGCAGAGCTGCTGTACGTGCGGGAGTGCGGCGGGGTCGGGCACTTCGACGGGGGCGAGATGGATGTTCATGAGGCAACCTCGTGACGGGGTAGGTAGGTCGAGGTCCAGGCCGTCAGGTAGGCGCTCAGGTACGGCTGGAGCAGCCCGCTGACGGCGGTGGTCCTGAAGTCGATCTGACGGCTGGTGCGGGACAGCACCACGTGGTCGTGGAAGCCGTCGCCGATCCGGCGCATGGCCGGGTAGAGGGCGCTGGGGATGAAGCCGGAGGCCAGGAAGGCGCTGAGCCCGGCGGTGTCGGCCAGCGGGAGCAGGGTCTCGACGTAGTCGGCGCCCGCGCGGGTGACGGCGGCCATCAGGGGTTCGAGCGCGTCGGCGGCGGCCGCGGGGCACGGGTGCACCGCGACGAGCGAGCAGCTCGCCGCGACCGGGTCGAGGTCGGCGTAGGCCTCGAACGCGCCGTCCGGCGGGGTGAGCAGGGCGTTCGGGGTGTGCAGCGGGAAGAAGCGTTCGCCCGGGTCCGGGAAGCGCTCCAGGAAGCGGCGCCGGACGAAGCCGGGGGCGGTGATGACCTCCATCGGCGCGGTCGGGGGCTGCCCCGGACGCGCCGTGCCCGCCGCGGGGGTGGGCGCCGGTCGCAGGCCGCCGTAGTCGATGCCGCTCGCCCGCTGGGCCGCGTCGAGCAGGGGTGCCAGGGCGGCGGGGACGCGGGAGACGGTCGCGCGGCGGGCCAGCACGCCGTCGGCGTAACGGGCGAACAGCGCCAGGCTCTCGCAGCCCGCCACCTCGACGGCGTTCGGCATCAGGCCCAGCGGCCGGAAGCCGTTGCGGGCGAAGACCTGCTGAGGGCCCGGCGTGACCACACGGACGGTGGCGTAGATGGAGTCGAGCGCGCCGGTGGCGAAGGCGTCCGCGCACACCGCGCGCGTCAGCTGCCCGGCCAGGCCGCCCTGGCGGTGCTCCGGGTGGACCGCCAGGCCCACCAGCTTGCCGACCCGGCTGCCGGGGTCGGTCTGCACCACCACCGAGCCGGCCGGCTGACCGGTCCCGGCCCGGCGGGCGGTCAGCCACCGGGTGTGCGGGTCCTCGATCAGGCGCCGCATCTCTGCGGGGTCGCTGCCCAGGGCGACGGGGTAGCCGTGCCCGTAGACGTCGAAGTACAGCTGGCGCAGCTGGGCGATGTCCTGGAGGGTCGCGGGGGAGAGCGTCACGGTCATCGCGGTTCCCCCACCGTGATCGCCACGGCGCCGGTGTCGGTGCCGGCGTCCACAACCGAGCCCAGGCCCGTGCCCGCGTCGGCGTCCGCGCTGACGTCCGCGTCCTGCGGGACGGTACGGCCGCCCCGGCCCAGCCACCACAGGGCGGCGGCCACCGGCACCAGGCCCAGGGCCTGGACCAGGCACAGCGTGCGCGGTGAGAGCTGGTCGCCGAGTACGCCGAAGACGAGCGAGGACAGCGGGAAGGTCGCGCCGAGCAGCGCCTGCATCACGGCGAAGAAGCCGGGCCGGTCGGCCACGGGCACCAGCCGCTGGAACAGGGCCACGAAGCGTACCCCGATGACGCCGACGCACCAGCCCGCGACGGCCAGCGCGCCCACGGCGGCGGTCTGGGCGGCGAGCAGCCCGGGCAGGCCCAGTGCGGCGGCCGTCAGTGCCAGGCAGCCGGCGCCCACCGCGGTGGGGGAGCCCGGCAGTCGCCCGCCGGTGAACGAGCCCACCAGCGTGCCCACGCCGAGCGCGGCTTCCAGCGCGGCGACGGTCGAGCCGTCGGCGTGCAGCACCGAACGCGTGTACAGCGGCATGACCACGAACACCGCGGTGGTGAAGACGTTCGCCGCGGCGAAGCAGATCAGCACCCGCCGGATGAACGGCAGACCGGCCAGGATCTGACGCAGCGTCCGCCGCGGCGGCTCCTGCTCGCCGGCTCCGGTTCCAGGTCCGGTCCCGGCTCCGGCCGTGGCGGCCGACGGGAAGCCGGTGGCCCCGATGAGCGCGGCCGCCAGCAGGTACGCGCCGGCGCAGCCCGCGACGATGCCCGCCAGCCCCCAGGAGTCGACCACCAGCGGGCCGAGCAGCCCGCCGGCGAGCCCGGCCAGGGACTGGGTGGCGAGTTCGAATCCGGTCGCGGCCTCGATGTCCTCGTCGTCGACCAGCTCGGGGACGGCCGTCGTCAGGCAGGGGTCGAAGACGGCCTGGCAGCCCGCGAGCAGCAACGCCGCGGCGTACGCGACGCCCATGGGCAGCGTGGCGGCGTACGTCCAGCCGGCCGTACCGGCGGCGACCAGGCCGGCGACGGCCGCCGCGCCGCCGAGCACGGTCCGGTGCGGGCGGCGCGCGATGAGCGAGGCCACCAGGGGCGCGAGCGCCACCGCGGGCAGGGTGCTGACCGCCAGGAAGGCCCCCGAGGCGAGGCCGCGGTCTGCGCCGGCCGCGTAGCCGACCAGCCACCACACCACGCCGACCTGGAACATCCGGCCGGCGGCCTGGGTGAGGACCTGCGCGGACCACACCGCGCCGAAGGTGCGGTTGCGTAGGACCACCGGAAGCTGCCGCGAGCGGGCAGGGGAGGCGGTCACGAGCGCGGCCGTTCGTCGATGACGCGGATCAGCTTGCCGGTACGCGCGTTGACGGCGAGGTCCCGCTGCCGTACCCACTCCACCGACATCGGCTGGACGTACCCGGCGGCGACGGCCTCCGGGTAGAGCGCCCTGGCGGCCTGGATCCGGTCGACGACGGCGGTCGCCAGCTCCGGGAGTCCGTCCGCCGCGCCGTCGCAGGCCAGCCGCAGCAGCAGGCCGTCCCGCGCGTCCCGGCGGCGCACCACCAGCTGGACGCCGGTCACCCGCCCGGCGGGGTCGGCGGCGCGGACGAGGTCGAGCACGTCCTGGGTGTACAGCGACACCGGCCCGACCCGGACGCCCTCCTCGGCCCGGCCGAGGATCCGGAAGTGCCCGGCGGCGACGTCGGTCCACTCGGCGCGGTCACCGACGGGGTAGCGCAGCACGGGCATCAGCCGCCGGCGCAGGTCCGTCACCACGACCCGCCCCGGTACGCCCTCCCGCAGGATGGGCGCGCCGGTGTGGTCGTCCAGGATCTCCAGGACGGTCTGCGGGGTGCAGGCCCGGTGCACCCGGAGGTCCTCGCCGGGCACCGGCCGGCCGAGCAGCCCGGAGTCGACGGCGGCGTAGCCGATCGAGGAGATCCGGGCGCTCGGGAAGGCCCTGGCGAGCAGCGGCCGCTGGTCCTGGTAGAGCCCCTCGCCGCCGAACAGCAGCAGCTCCACCTGCGGGAGCCGCCGGCCCGAGGCGGTGAGGTGGTCGGCCAGCGCGCACAGGGTGGTCGGTGTTCCGGCCAGCACCTCGACGTCGAACTGCTCCAGCGTCCGCACGGTCGACTCCAGGGGCGCCGCGCCGCCGAG
This sequence comes from Kitasatospora sp. NPDC050543, assembly GCF_044457565.1. NCBI lineage: Bacteria > Bacillati > Actinomycetota > Actinomycetes > Kitasatosporales > Streptomycetaceae > Kitasatospora > Kitasatospora sp. NPDC050543. The sequence continues at coordinate 112,381 of NZ_JBITGZ010000004.1, forward strand.
CGGCAGCCGGACGTTGGAGACGGGCGAGCGGTGCAGTGAGTCGAGGATGAAGGTGAAGCTCGCGTACAGGTCCCCGGCGTAGAAGAGGTCGGCGACCCGGTGCCCCGGCCGCAGCCCGGCGTCCAGGAGGCCGGCGCCGAACGCCGTCGTGAACTCCTCCCACTCCTCGCGGCTGTAGAAGGAGAACTTCGGGGAGCCCGTCGTGCCTCCGCTCTTGAAGACGACCGCCTCGTCCAGCGGCGCGGTCAGCAGGCGGTTGTCACGCGGCGAGTTCGCCAGCCAGAAGTCGGCCTGCGGGACGACCGGAAGTTCCGTCAGCTCCGTCGTGCGGTCGGGTAGGCCGGCGTAGAGCTCCGCATAGAAGGGTGAATTGCGGCGCACGAAGCGTATGAGTTCCGTCAGTGGTTGAACGGGCATCGAATCCTGCTTTGGGGCATGCGAAGGTGAAGCGATGCCACGAGAGTGATGGCATCGCCGGGATGGGTTATGCGTGACCGCCGGCCGGTGGAGCCGTGGCAAGAGGGAATGCGCCGGGCCGGACTGACCGTCAGGTCGGGACTGGTCAGTGCGGAATGCCGATTCAAAGGCAGACGCTGACCGTCGGTCAACTTCAGTGATGTGGGTAACACTTGGGCCCCCACCCACGAAACAGAGGCTATCACCCTTCGTATCCCATTAGATTCCAGGCCTGATCGCCTATCTAGCGGAGAAGGTCATGGTCAGGGGCGTCGGACGCCGCCTGCCTCGCCGATGGCCGGAGTGCGTGGTGAGGTAGATCTCATGCGAAGATCCCGTCGCGACCGCCGCGCCGACGGGGGGCACCGTCCGTGTGCGTTCAAGTAGTTGAATGCGTGACAGATATCGCGGGGTCGCTCCACGCCGCCATCGATCGATTCCGTCGTGCCCGGCCCCGTGCGGCGGCAGAGACGGAGGCCGGAATTCCAGACGAGGTAGTGGGGCGCTTCAGTCGCTACCGGGTCGACCGGCCGGAGATCTCGCTGATCTCGAACAGATGGCCGTCCGGATCCCGGAAGAACGCCCGCACCTCGTAGCCGCGATCCACCGGCGGCGTGAGGAACGACGCGCCACGCGCCCGCAGGGTCTCGTAGGCGCCGCGGCAGTCGGGGACCCGGAAGATCAACTCGGCGCTCACCCGGTCGGGGTCACCCGGCGGCGCGAAGGACACGGTGGGCTTGTCCTCGCCAGGGCCGCCGCCGGTGACCAGCAGCAGCCAGGAACCCAGCAGCCGCAGGACGCAGGAGCCCTCGTACTCGCGCTCGACGGTGGCGCCGAGCACGCCCTCGTACCAGGCCCGCGAGCGGCCGACGTCGGAGACCACCAGCAGGTGGGTCAGGTCCGTGTCCTCACTCGGGAACGCCGACACCGGTGCCACCTCCTGGGCCTGCGCAATGGAGCGCCATCGAATGCCAACTGAACGCCGTCAAGCACCGTCAAGCGCCGTCAAGCGCCGTCAAGCGCCGTCAAGCGTGATGAAGCGCCCTGGGGCGTCACGGAACGTCACACGAACCGGCCTCATTCTCGGCACACGCACCGCCCCGGCCACGGCAGCGACACGCCCCGCCGGATCACGGCCTGGCCCCTCGTCCACCGACGTACGAGTTCCTCGGCGACTGCGCGGACGCGCCGGTCACCCTGCGGGCCGAGGACTGACCCGCCGAGCCGCCGGTCGGGTCGGGTCCGCCGCGCCAGTCACGCGCAGCTACGCCACGCCCGGCCCCGGCCCGAAGCGGCGCCGGTACGCGGACGGGGTGAGCCCGGTCTCCCGCCGCAGCAGAGCGCGCAGATTCGCGGCGGTGCCGAGCCCGCTGCTCCGTGCGACCACCTCGAAGCGGGGCTCGCCCGACTCGATCAGCCGGCACGCCAGGGCCAGGCGCTGCCCCGTCAGCCACGCCAACGGCGTCGTGCCCAGCTGGGCCTGGAAGCGGCGGTGCAGCGTCGCGGCGCTCACCCCGGCGCGCGTCGCGAGCCCGGCCACGGTGAGCGGTGCGTCCAGCCGCTCCTGGGCCCAGGTCAGGACGGGTGTGAGGGACTCGTCCGGCAGGTCGGGCAGCGGGCGCTCGACGAACTGCTTCTGCCCGCCGTCCCGGTGCCCCGCGAAGACCAGGCGCCGGCTCACCGCGTTGGCGACCTCCACGCCGTGGTCACGCCGGACCACGTGCAGCCCGAGGTCGAGCGCGGCCGCGCTCCCAGCCGCCGTGAGGATGTCGCCGTCGTCCACGAACAGCACGTCCGACTCCAGCCGGACGGCCGGGAACCGGGCCCGGAAGGAGTCCGCCCACCGCCAGTGGGCGGTGGCCCGGCGGCCGTCGAGGACCCCGGCCTCGGCCAGGGTGAAGGCGCCGCTGCAGAAGCCGACCAGGCGCGCGCCGCGGGCATGCGCCCGGCGGACGGCGTCGAGTACCGCCGGGCGCCGGGGCACGTCGGTGTCGGGCCGGTTGGGCACGATCAGGGTGTCCGCCGAGTCGGCCGCGTCCAGCTCCGCGACACCCGTGAGCGTGAAGAAGCCGTCCCGCATCACCGTGCGGGGTGCGGGGGAGCAGAGCCCGAAGTCGTACAGATCCCGGCCGAGCTCAGGTCGGCGCAGGCCGAAGATCTCGGTCGCGCAGCCGAGCTCGAAGGGGTTGGAGTTCTCGTCGACGATCACGACGACCCGGTGCGGGCCCGGGCTCGCCGCCTGCGAGGATTCTTGCGTCATCTGCTATTCCTAGCACTCGTGCGGCGTGGGCGGGCGGGCCAGGATGAGCGCATGAGCAACGAACCTCTCCTTCTCGACGACGCGCTGGCCTCCTTCGACGAGCGCTGGAGCCCCCGGATCGTCACCCGCGTCAACGACTACGACGTGCGGGTCGCCAAGGTCGAGGGCGAGCACATCTGGCACGCGCACGACGACACCGACGAGTTCTTCCTGGTCCTCGACGGCGAGCTGCGGATCGCGCTGCGCGAGCGCGCCGGCGAGCGCACCGTCGTGCTGCCGAAGGGCGCGGTCTTCACCGTCCCCCGGGGCGTGGAGCACCGGCCGTCCGCTCCGTCCGGCGCCGCCATCCTGATGTTCGAGCCGACCGGGACGCCGACCGTCGGCGACCGCCATGACGAGGTCCCGGGCCACGTGGACGCGACGACCGGGCACCTCCTCGACCTCGGCGGTGCACTCCACTCCTGAACCCGGTGGCGTCGTGTTCCGCCGCGGGGGAGATTCCTGGTTCGGCTGTTCCCGGACGGCGTGCACAGTACGATCGCCGTACCTGTGGCGGGGGTGCCCTGTTGCGGCTCAACTTCCGTTCGAACAGACCGACTTGCAGGAGGGCATCGATGCCGCTCGACTTCCACCCCCTCGGCGGACCGCGACGCGCACGGCAGCGCGAACGGCGGCGCGGGTGGCTGCCGGTGCTGGCCGTCGCGGCCGTCGCGCTGACCGGATGCTCCTCCTCGGACGGCTCGGCCAAGGCCGGCGCGACGCCCTCCGGTTCGGTGGCCTCCTCCTCGGCCTCCTCCCCGACGGTCGTCGCGCCGTCCTCCACACCCGCCGCGGCTCCGCCGGTCAGCACGCCGTCGACCACCTCGGCGGCGCCGAGCACGCCGGCGGTGACCGCGACACCGACCCCGGTGGCCGGTCCCCGCCCCGACGACGCCTGCACCATGCTGACCGCCGCCCAGGTCACCACCGCCATCGGGACGACCGACCGCTTCGTGGGCACCCATCCCGATCCGGCGTCCGACGGCAGTCCGGTCTGGGGCTGCACCTGGGGGTCGCACCTGTCCTACGCCTCACTCCGTGAGGTGACGGTCAACCAGTTCGCCCTGAGCATCGGCGGCTCCGACACCGCGACCACGATCATTCCCGGGATCGGCGACCAGGCCGTCCTCGCCAGCCGGAAGTCCGACGGCAGCCAGCCGCACCTCGCGTTCATGGCGGGGTTCCGCTACTACGTCCTGTCGGTGGTCGTGGACCGCGGCGAACTGGGCGCGACCAACGCGGCCAAGGAGGCAACCGCGGCGCGGGAGCTGGCGACGATCGTCGCGAAGGCGCTGATGGGCTGAGCCGCCGCCGTGCGCGGAGCGACGCGAGTGCGGTGACGCCCGCACCGGTGTGGAGGGGCTCGCGAGACGCGGGCCCCTCCAGCGGTGCCTCCGGGCCGCCGTGACCCGGCCGGGGGACGGCGCCGGGTGCCCGGCCGCAGTAGTGCGGGCGGGCTCAAGGACGCGGTGACCGGCGGGCCGGGAGACCATGGAGGCGATTCCCGGCGAGGGTCCCGGCACGGTTCCGGGCAAGGTCCCGGCTAGGAGCCCCGCATGTCCGAGCAGCCCGACCCCGGCCGTCGGCAGCCGACCCCGGCCGGCCGGCAGCCTGCCCACGGCCGCCGGCAGCAGCTCACGGGCCGGTCCGGGCCCGGGCGCCGGCGGTTCCTGGGCCTGGCCGGCGCCGCGGCAGCGGGCGCCGCGCTGGCCGCCTGCCACCCTGGTGGCGGCACGTCACCCGGGGCCCGGGCCCGGGCCGCCGCGGAGTCCCCGGGTAGCGCCCCCGCCACGGCGGCCCGTACCGAGGGGGAGCGCGCCGGCGACCCCGACTGGCGGATCACCCTGGCCGGGTCCGACCGCGCGATCGAGGGCTGGGCGGACCGGGTGAGTGTGCTCGCGGGCGAGAGCTTCGGCCTCCACGTCTCCACCACGGCGCCCGCGTTCACCGTTTCGGCCTACCGGATGGGCTGGTACGGCGGCGCCCGCGCCAGGCTGATCTGGCGCTCCCCGCAGCTGCCGGGCGCCGACCGCCCGGCCGGCGACGTCGACCCTGGGACGCGGACGGTCACCACCCGGTGGCCCCGCACCGCCGCCGTGGACACCGCCGGCTGGCCCGAGGGCTGCTACCTGCTGCGCCTGGACGCGCAGGACGGCGCCGGGCAGCGCTACGTCCCGCTCACCGTCCGCTCCCCGTCCACCGAAGGGCGGACGGTGCTGGTCAACGCCGTCGCCACCTGGCAGGCGTACAACGACTGGGGCGGCCACGACCTCTACAACGGGCCGACCGGCGGCTACCCCACCCGATCACTCGCGGTCTCCTTCGACCGCCCGTACCGCCACGACCACGGCGCCGGGCTGTTCCTGGTCTACGAGGCGCCGCTCGTCGCGCTCGCCGAACGGCTCGGCCTGCCACTCGCCTACACCACCGGCATCGACCTGGCCCGGGAGCCGGGCCTGCTCCGCGGCGCCCGGGCCGTCCTCTCGCCCGGCCACGACGAGTACTGGTCGCCAGAGCAGCGCGCCCACGTCACCGCGGCCCGGGACGCCGGCACCAACATCGCCGTCCTCGGCGCCAACTGCTGCTTCCGCCGGATCCGCCTCGAACCCTCGCCGACCGGTCCTCACCGCACGGTGGTCTGCTACAAGGCCTCCTACCGGCAGGACACCGGCTTCGCCGCCGGCCTGCCCCCCACCACCGACTACCGGGCGGCCCCCGCCGCCGACCCGGAGAGCTCGCTGCTCGGCGTGATCTACGACGGCTACCCGGTGGACGCGCCGTACGTGGTCGGCCAGGACACCCACTGGCTCTTCGAGGGCACCGGCGCGGTGACCGGCGACAGCTTCCCGCACCTGGTCGGGGTGGAGTACGACCGGGTCGACACCGGCTGGCCCACCCCGCGGCCGATCGAGATCCTGGCGCACTCCCCGGTCAGCTGCGCGGGCCGCGCGAGCCACAGCGACACGGCGTACCACACCGCCCCGAGCGGTGCCGGAGTCTTCGCCACCGGGACCATGCGCTGGGTGGAGGCCCTGGACGCCGCCGGTGACGGAACGTCCGGCGACGACCACGCGATGGACGCACGGACCGGCGCGTTCACCCGGCGGGTGACCGAGAACCTGCTGCGGGTCTTCGCGGCCGGCCCGGCCGGCCGCACGCATCCGGCGGCGGACAACGTCGCCGCCGTCTACGGGGCCGGCTGACCCGGCGCGAGTACGACGACTCCCACGCGGTGGTTGGCGAACTTCTGGATGATCTCGCCCGCGACGGGCTGCGCAGCCGGAAGAAGGCCTCGTCGAACCGCGCGGCAGGGGATGACGTCCACCCGGCACCCTGCCCTCGTCCATGGCATCGCCGATGAGGGCCAGGACGTCCCGTTCGCCGCCGATCGCCTCGCCGGCGGGGGTGCACATCAGGTCGGGCACGTCGTGGATCGTCCGGAGGCTGCTCATGAAGGCCGAGGCGGCTCCGGCTGCGCCGCACGGTCGGGCTAACTCCCCGCAGGCTCCGCACTCAACCAGGGGAACGTGAACCCCAGCCGCTCATGGAGTGCCTCTGCTTGCTGGCGCGTGGCAAGGACCAGGATGCTGTCGTAGCCGCTGTGCTTCGTACGCTCGAAGTCGACGTGGTGTCAGGCGCGGGGGTCGTCCTCGTGGGCGGTCTCGGCGATGGCGTCGCAGGCCGCTTCCTGGTCGTAGTAGTCGTCCGAGAAGTGCTCGGCGTCGATGGCCACGAGCCTGCCGTCCCGTTCGAACTCCAAACGATCGAAACGGCCGTCCGAGAGTGCGCCTTCGCCCTCGATGAGCCGCACGTCGGTGATGGCGACGCTGTTGCCGGCGACCGCGGCGGCGTCTGCCAGCAGGCTCTCGTAGCCGCTGTGGATGGAGTCGATGTCGTCGCAATGGACCGAGACCGCCACGCCGAAGGCTTCGGGGGCGCCGGCCGCCTCGTAGTGGTCCAGGTCGCTGTCCGCGTAGGCGGCGGCCTCCTCAAGGACGCTGCGCATCTTCTCCTCGGACACCAGGCCGATCTCGTGAAGGACCGCACCTATCCGCGCATACGTAATCGATGACATGTTCGACATGGGGGGATCCTGTCAGACGGGCCGCCTCCTCGCGCCTGACTCGGACCGGAAGTTCCGTACGGCACTTCGTGTGGCGACTGGCTGGCCGACGGGCGCGGGTGGGCGGTGCAGGCGAGGGCCCGCACTCCGTTCGGTGGCGTCCTGCGTCCTGCGTCCGTGTCGGCCGCGACGACCGGCGTCGGCGAGTCCGTACACATATGAGCCTCAGTTGATCTAGATCAGGACAACATCCATCTCAGCTGTCATGGTGGCTGTGGGGTCTCTGCTTGCATGGGCATGGCAGCCGCTTCGTACGCGGTGCCCGCACCCTGGATCCACCCCTGAAAGGACGTCACCACCCATGGCCCGTCTGCGTACCTCCCTTCTGGCGCTCGGCTTCACCGCCGCCACGCTCGCCCTGACGATGTCCCCCGCCCAGGCCGCCCCGGGTGACGTGACCAACGTCTGCTCCAGCACGCTCACCCCGAGCGGCTTCGTCGACGTCCAGTGGTGGAACAGCTTCAGCTGCGGTTCGAGCTTCGACCCGAACATGAAGCAGATCAAGCAGCTCACCGGCCTCCCGATCGGCACCACGGTGAACGCCTGTGCCTCCACCTACCCGCCTGCGGGCTGGGTCCAGGTGAGCTCGTACTACAACAGCAGCTGCCGCTACTCCTCCGTCCCCAGCTTCAACAACAACGCCTGGCAGCTCAAGCGCGTCTCCTGACGCCCGTCGGCGGCACGGCCCGGACCCGCCGTGGTGCGGAAGCAGCCCTCGTGGCATGTGTGCGCGGCTGCACGGCGCGCCCGGCCGCACCCGGTGCGGCCGGGCCGGTCGCCCGGTCGGCCCGCCGTAGCTCCATGGGCGCTCTCGGCGAGGAGTGTCACAGTGGACAGATAGTCTGCGCGTAGATAATCTATGCGCAGGCAATCTGATCCAGTCCAAGGAGGCCCACCATGTGGGAGTACGAGCACAGCATCGAGACCGGCGCCAGCCCCGAGGCGATCTGGCGGCTCTGGGCGGATGTCGAGAACTGGGGCACCTGGAACGCCGAGATCGAGAAGATCGAGATCAGCGGGCCCTTCGCGACGGACACCCTGATCACGATGACCCCGCCGGGGGAGGACCCCGTACAGTTGCGCATCGCCCAGGCCGTCGAAGGCGAACTGTTCGTCGACGAGGCCCGCTTCGGAGATCTGCTGCTGCGGACCATCCACCGGATCGAGCGAGTGGACGAGGGCCGGATCCGGGTGGTCTACCGGATGGAGATCACCGGCGGCGGCGCCGACGAGGTCGGCCCGCAGATCGGCCCGGGCATCACCGCGGACTGGCCCGACACGATGGCCGCACTGGCCGAGCTGGCCCAGGCCTGATGCCGCACAGCCCGGGGGAGAGCCCCGGCTTCCTGCTCTGGCACGCCACGCTGCGCTGGCAGCGCGACATCGCCACCGCGCTGGCCCCGCTCGACCTCACCCATGTGCAGTTCGTGCTGCTCGCCTGCACCTGGTGGCTGAACACTCAGGGTGAGCACCCCAACCAGCAGGCTCTGGCCCGCCAGGCCGGCACCGACGTCAAGATGACGTCCCAGGTGCTGCGCGCCCTGGAGCGCAAGGGGCTCATGGGGCGGGAGACCGACCCGGCCGACACCCGCGCCAAGCGCCTGCGCGTCACGGACGCCGGCGCCCAGCTGGCCCCACGCGCGATCGCCGCCGTCGAGAGCGCCGACGCGAGCTTCTTCCGGCCGGTGCCCCTCGACGAGGCGCTGTCCCTGCTCGCCAGACTGGCCCACCCCGAATCCTGACCCGCCCCGTCGGCCCGGCCACCTGAGCCGGGCGGCCGGGCCGGGTCGGGCCGCGGCACGGGGCAGGGGCCGCCGCGCCCGTGGGCGGCGCCGCTGGTCGCGAGCCGGAGCCCGGCTGCGGCCGCGGCGGTGGTGGCCGTGGTACGGCGCTACGGCCCGGCGGCTTCACGCACGCCGCCGGCTTCGCTCAGCACTGCGGCCGGCGGCCGTGGTTGGCTGCGTGCTTACGACGTGACCTCTTCTTGCGGCGTCGCTTCGATGACATGACCTCTCCTCTCTCGGCGATCCACGTCGCCCGACATCCACCCTCGATGTCCGGCTCCCGACATCCGTCAGCGATCACGACACCGGGCACTCACCCGGGGCGAAGCCCTCACCCGCGGGGCGCCTCGCGATCAACGCCCGCGCAGCCCACGCCGACGGCGCCCTACCACCATGCTCCACCCCCGCCGCCCGCGGCGCGCCCTCACGTCGGCGCACGCCCGCTCCCGCGCCCGGCGGCCGCGACGGCAGTGAATGCGGTGTGACTGCCGCTCGACTTCGTCGGCGGTGACCCGGTCTCCGCCGTGCGTGATCCACGACGTGATCCCGCGCGGACTCGGGGTCACTGCGCGGGCCGGTCGCAGGTCCCGGCCCTCGGCGCGGTGGGCTGCTTACGGACGATCTGAACGATGGCGTTCACGGGTCCCGGCAAGGAGCGGGCAGCCGAGCTGGCGGTGGCTTTCGGACGGCGCGCCGGCGAGGTGGCGCTGGGATGCGCCGGCGTCACCGGTCTGCCGAGCGCTCCGTGGTGTTCAGGCCGCTGGAAGGCAGGACCATCCCCTGACCGGCCCCGGCCACCCGACAGGACGGCGGCCTTTCACCACAACGGGAGAGCCGGTGCCGCCGAACGTCCCAGTACGTCGGTCGGCTCCCGGTGCAACGGACGTGTCCGGCGTTGTGCCCGCGGGTGAATCCGCTGACGCCGTGTCATGAGCAGGTGAGTCCGGTCGGCGTGATGATGCCGTCCGCCCCGAGGGGACCCCGTGAGCGCCCGTCCGTCAGGGGCGGCCTGGCCGGGGAGCGGTGCGGGTGTCGGTCGGGACTGTCAGATCGACGTGCCACGATTCTCTGTCGTGGGCATCCTCTACGACTACTTCAGCGCACGCGATGACCGGGCGGCCGCATCGGCCTTCGCCGAGGGCCCCGCTGACCGCGGGTTCGACACCGTCCCCGTCAAGGGCGTCGACCCTCAGATTCTGCTCGGTCGCGCTGCGGCGCTGCTCCTCGACCAGCCCCTCGCGCTGGTCACCACCCACGCCCGGTACGGCCGACTGGTGAGCGACCCGGATGCGGAGAGCGTGTGGATTCTCACTCTGCCCGACGACCTGCGTGACGCCCTGGCGGATGCGGGGGGTGAGCGGCTGGCCGCAGTGGCGGGGCCCTGGTCGAGAGCCGAGGAGTTCTCGGGCGAGGGCGATCCCGTCGATCTGGCCGGGTTCCTCGATCAGCTCGCCGCGCTTGCGCGGCGTGCACGGGCAGCGGGGCGCGGGCTCTACTGCCGGGTGTGCCTGTGACGGTGCCGGCCCGGCAGGGTGGGCTGGTCGGAGCGGGAGGCGGTTCGATGTGCCGACGGGTGACGCTCTTCCACTTCGCGAACGTCACAGGCTGCCCGCGGCCGGGGAACCTGATCGCGGTTTGACTGCGTGACCGGGGCATCGACTGGAGCCCCTTCACCGAGCACGCCCTCCGGAACGACCTGATGTGCGGAGTGGGTCCGGCCGGGCGCCGGCACGGCACGGTCATCCTCCATATCCGCGCGGATGCCCTGCGACGGCTCGGTCTCCATCCCGACCAGCCGGCGTCCGCTCCGGCCGACCCCCTGCACCCGCCGGGTGTCCTTGCCCGGGGGTGTTCCGCGGGGATCTTGCTGCTTCTCGCACACACCGGGCGTGAGCGGGGCCAGCGGCTGTTGTACACCTGGCCGCCGCACCCGGCCTGTTCGCAACGACCGCACGCCTTCGGCGAACTCGCCGTCTGCGCGTTTGCGGCCGATGACGACCACCGCCGGGTCCTGGCGGTCCTGGCCTTCCTGCGCGGCTGAACCCACCCGGGCGGCGGGGAGACCGCGCCGCCCGAGCCGGGGCGTCCGGGGCTCCCGGTGGGTGCGGGAGCTCCGGTGCGGGCGTGCGGGCCGGGTGATCCCGGGATCAGCGGCAGTCCCAGTAACCCTTGTGCCAGATCTTCTGCCAGTGGCCGGGCTCCCAGCGGTCCGAGGTGTAGGGGTTGTGCCACACCTTGTGCCAGTATCCGGCGTGCCAGTGGTGGTGGCCGTCGGTCCAGCCCGGGTGCCACCGGTTCTCCCAGTGCCCGGCGTGGGTGGTCCGCTCCCAGTGGCCGGGCACCCAGGTGTTCTTCCAGTGCCCGGTGTGCCAGGTGCACGTGCGGTGGTGCTGGTGGCTCTCGAACTCGCCGTTGTACGAGGCTGCGGGCCTGGTCTGCGCCGGGGTGGTCGCCGAGGCCGTGCCGGCCGTGGCGATCGCCGCGCCGCCTGCGAGCAGGACGCCGGCCGTAGCCAGGGAGAGCGAACGCTTCGTGTTCATGGGGGTCATCGCCTTTCGGCCGGGGCGGTACGCGCAGCTACGCCACCACTGCTGCTGGGTGGTGGGGGCGACGGCGCAGCGGGCGGGCGGCGCGGGCGGGCCGTGGCGGGTAGCCGCGGCGGGCGGCCCGACGTGCCGTGCTCCAGGGTCGGACCGCGCTCCCTGGGTGCCGCGTCGAACGTTCACGCCCTCGGTTCGGAGACGGCCGGGCGAGCGGATGGGTGAATTGTGTGGATTGTTGTCATTGGCGAGCCGCCGCAGACATGGCCGCGCGGATCGGGGACCGCCCGCAGGTCGGCAGCTGCCCGAGCCCCGGCGGTGTCAGGTGAGTCTTTGCCTAACGGTCGACCAACCGGTGCTCCCGGTCGGATAGGTTCCGGTACATCCATTGATCTTGATTCGCGGGGTTGGCTGGCATGCCCGGCCGGGTCCGTCAGGAGGGGTGTGTCATGAGTGTGGTCGAGCTGGTGACGACAGCGGCCGGTCTGCCGCAGGCGTGGAGCTCTCGCAGGCTGGGGCGGGTGGGCGAGGCTTGTGTGAAGGTTCTGCGGATGGACGAGCTGCCGGTGGAGGAGGAGAGCCACGGTGCCGACGAGGCGCTGCTCGTACTCGAAGGCCGGCTGGAGCTGGAGGTGGACGGCACACCGGTGTCGGTGGGGGCCGGCGAGCTGTACATGGTGGCGGCGGGAACCCCGCACGCCGTCCGCCCGGGAAGCCGCGGCACCCTGGTGATCGTGGAGTCGGCCGAAGGCTGACAGGCCGCCAGATCCGTTGCGTGGCAGGCGTGGCAGGCATGGAGGGTGGGGCGGGTGAGCCGTGGCCCGGTCCGGTGGCGCGGCCCGTCGGCGCGGTCCGGGGTCACCGCCGCCGCCGCGGTCACGCGCGGCCGGCGGCCGCGGACCGGGTGTTCGCGCTGCTCCGGACTGCGCGTCAGGTCTCGGCGGGCGCTCGACGACTCATCCGACGGGACGTGGACGATCTTCGAGGAGGTATGGACAGGCACCCCCAGAGTTAGGTTAGCCTTCCCTCTCATGAGCTTCGCCCACCTGGCCGCCACGGCCGCCTACGCCACGCCTCCCCTCTTCCGGATCCTCACCAAAGCGGGCTACTTCGTCGGCCTGTCCGCGGCCATCGGCGCCACCGTGACGTATGCGACCGCCGTCCGCCCCGCCCTGAGGACACCGGAGACCGAGCCCGGCGACGCGGACGCCCTGCGCCGCCGGATGTCGGCCTGCCTGGCCTGGTCCGGGGTGGTCCTGCTGGTGGCGGGCTACTTCCAGCTCGCCGCACGCCTGGCCCGGGCGGGCAAGGGGATGCCGTTCGGTGACGCCCTCGCACCGGGACGTATCTGGACCTTCCTGCGCGCACCGGCCGGGAAGGGTGCCTGGGTGGCGCAGGGCACGATCTACATCGTCCAGAACGTCGTCCTGGTCCTGGCGGCCGCCGCGCTCATCGCGCTGTTCGTCCCGCAGGTGCGGCGTCACCTGGACGCCGTCGCGCTGACCGCCCTGCCGCTGTCGCTCGCGGTGTCGCTCATCGGCGCGATACCGGCGGTCGCGCCGAAGGACGTGGACCACGCGCTGGACCCGGTGTTCGGGCAGCTCCACATCATCGGCGGCACGGTATGGGTCGGCGGACTGGCGCTGCTGGCCATCCTCGCCGTCCCGGCCCGCGGCCGGTTCGGCGAGAACGCGGGCGCGCTGTGGGCGGACCTCTGGCGCCGCTTCAGCCTCGTCGCCCTGATCTGCGTCGGCGCCGTGCTCACCTCGGGCCTGTGGATGAGCTGGAAGCACGTCGGTGCCATCAGCCAGCTCTGGACGACCACCTACGGGTTCTTCCTGCTCATCAAGCTGCTGCTGGTGCTCGCCATGGTCGTGGCCGGTGGCGTCAACCAGTTCTGGCTGATGCCCCGCATCGCCCAGGCCCGCCGCGCCGACGACCGCTCCTCCCTCCTGCACCTGACCCTGCGGCACTTCCCGAAGGTCGTCTGGGCCGAGGTGGTCCTGGGAGCCGCCGTGCTGGCCGTGGTCCCCTTCCTGGGCGGCTCGGCCCGCACCGAGGCCGGCAGCGCGCCGGCCGTGTCGAGCGGCAGCATCTTCGCCGCCGGTGCCGTACTCGTCCTCACCCTCGCCGCCTCGCTCTACGTCACGGCCAGGACCTCGGACGCCCTCGCCCGGCGCGCTGCCCCGGCCCCGGCCGCGGTCTGACGGCAGCGGTCGGCCCCGGGCCCGCCGTGACCTGACCCGGTCGACCCCGATCAGAAGGCGGGCGGCGGGTCAGGTCACCGCTGTTCGCCGGCCCGGGGCGGCCGGCGACGCCGACCGGATCGTGCCCATGTGGACCGAGGAGGAGAGATGCTGGCTGCAGGCGATGTTGCAGTTCTGCCGAATCCTCGCACTGCCGCCCCCTGCGGGCCACGGCCTCTGAGCTCACGGCGGATCTGCCCGCGCCGTCCGGTCCCGGGCAGCGCAAGGCGCAGCAAGAAGTCTGCCCGGAGCGGGGGAGCCCAACGCGAACGCATCGAGGTGCGGTGCCACGCGTCGCGGTCCCGGCGTGATCCGAAGTGACGCGCTGGTGCCCACGTACTCCCGTGCCGGCGTGAGCAGCTGAGGTTGCGTCATTCGTGGACGTCGGCCCGATCGAGGGGCCGGTCCGGAGGCGTCCTCAACGGGCGTTCTGCGCGGCCCGCCATTCGGGGGCGAGTACGGACCAGATCTCGGTGGTCTGCCGCACGCCCCGGTAGAGGTCGTTCTCGCGCAGGACGCCGTCGCGGCTCATGCCGAGGCGCTTGGCCACGTTGATGCTCGGGGTGTTCGCGGAGGACACGTGCCACTCCACCCGGTGCATGCCGCGCTCCCGCACCGCCCAGTCGATGATGACGCTGACCGCGCGGGTGATCAGACCGCGTCCGGCGGCCGCCGGTTCCAGCCAGCAGCCGGCCTCGCAGTTGCCCTCGGCCGCGTCGAAGACCCGGAACAGGACGCCGCCGACGAGGAGCCCGTCGAGCCAGATGCCGTACAGCCGGCCGGCGTCGGCGGCGGTCTTGTCCGCGTACACCTGGAGCCAGCGCCGAGCGGAGTCGAGGTCGGCCGCGACGTCGGGGAGCCCGACGTGCCGGCCGATGAATTCGCGGCCGCGGTCCATGTGGGCGAGGAACTCCTCGGCCTGCCAGGGCTCCAAGGGCCGCAGCTCGGCTCCGTCACCCAGCGATATCGCGAACATGCTCTTCCTCCACTGTGGATCTCCCGTCCTTGGATCTTCGCATGGTCGCCTGCCCGCCCGGGGCCGCTCGGCCCGCTCGGCCTGGTCGGGTGCGGCCGCGTGCCGCATTCGTGTGGGTCCGGGCTGGGAGGTGTGGCCGATGAGGGCGAACATGTTCGTCAGGAACTTGCTCGCAACGAACATGTTCGTTACGTTGAATGTCATGACACCCCACCCCGATGCCCCGCGCAGCCGACGCGAGCGGCCGGCCAAGCCGGCCCTGACGCGCGCCGGCATCGTCGCAGCCGCGGTCGAGATCATGCGGGCCGAGGGTCTCCAGCGGGTCACCATGCGCCGCCTGGCGCAGCAGCTGGACACCGGGCCGGCCTCGCTGTACGTCTACGTCCGCAACGCCGCCGAGTTGCACGCGGCGGTGCTGGACGAGCTGCTCGGCGAGGTCGACCTGGCCCCGGTGCGGACCGCAGGTGACTGGCGCGGGCGCCTGGAGGCGGTGCTCACCTCGTACACCGGTGTGCTCTTCGAGTACCCCGGCCTTGCGCAGTCGGCGCTGGTCGCCCGACCCAGCGGGGAGCACTACCTGACGCTGATCGAGGCACTGCTGTCCTTGCTGGACGAGGGCGGCGTCCCGGCCGGACAGGCGGCCTGGGGTGTGGACCTGCTGCTCCAGTACGCCACCGCGACCGCGGCCGAGCACGCCACCGGCGAGGGCGCCGCCGACACGCGTGCCGCCGCCGCCCGGGACGCCGAGATCCGGGCCGAGTGGGACGCCGTCGGCCGTGCCCTGCACGGCGCGTCGGACCGTACGCACCCGCACATCGCCGCGCGCGCCACCGAGCTGCTGTCCGGCACGCCGCAGGCCCGCCTGTCCTGGGGCTTCCAGATGCTGATCAACGGCATCGTGCACACGCCCACACCCACACCTGCGCCGACGTTCACGCCTGCGGACACACGCCCGACGCCGCAGGACCCGGAGGCCCGGGAGACACCCGGGTAAGGCCCGTGGCCCCGCACCCCCCCGGCCGAACCGATGTCGTGCCCCGCCCGTACCGCCGTCCATGAGGGAGCAAACGCCATGACCACCGCCACGACGACCAGCCCCCACCACCCGATCGCCATCATCGGTGCGGGCCTGGGCGGCCTCACCCTCGCCCGTGTCCTGCACGTCAACGGCATCGAGGCGGCCGTCCACGACCTCGACGCGGCGCCGGAGGCCCGCGCGCAGGGCGGCATGCTCGACATCCACGAGGAATCCGGCCAGATCGCGTTGCGTGCCGCCGGCCTGCACGAGGAGTTCCGCGCGCTGATCCACGCCGGGGGCGAGGCCGTGCGGATCCTCGACAGGCACGCCGTGGTCCACCTGGACGAGGGCGGCGAGGTCAGCGGCGGCCGCCCCGAGGTGGAGCGCGGCGAACTGCGCGCGCTCCTGCTCGGCGCGCTGCCCGGGGGCACCGTCCGCTGGGGCGCGAAGGTCACCGGCGCGCGCCCGCTGGGGGAGGGCCGGCACGAGGTGACCCTCGCCGACGGCGCCACCTTCACCACGGACCTACTGGTCGGTGCGGACGGGGCCTGGTCGCGGATCCGTCCGCTGGTCTCCGACGCCACCCCCCGTTACACCGGCGTGTCCATGGTCGAGGCGGATCTGCAGGACGCCGATACCCGCCACCCCGGGAGCGCCGCCGTGGTCGGCCCAGGCATGCTCTTCGCGCTCGGTGAGGACAGCGGCCTGCTGGCCCACCGTGAGCCCGATGGCAGCCTGCACGTGTACGCGGCGCTCAGGGTCGCGGAGGACTGGATATCCGGCTTCGACTTCGCGGCCACCAAG
Organism: Kitasatospora sp. NPDC050543; assembly: GCF_044457565.1. NCBI lineage: Bacteria > Bacillati > Actinomycetota > Actinomycetes > Kitasatosporales > Streptomycetaceae > Kitasatospora > Kitasatospora sp. NPDC050543. Next base: position 128,627 of record NZ_JBITGZ010000004.1, read on the forward strand.
GCCGGGGGCGGCCCCGGCGCCGATGCCGCCAGGGCGGCCGTGCTGGAGCGGTTCGCCGGCTGGGACGGGAGCCTGCGGGCCCTGATGGCCGACGCGGACGGCGAGCTGACCCCGCGTCCGATCCACGCCCTGCCGGTCGGCCACCGCTGGGACCGCGTCCCCGGCGTCACCCTGCTCGGCGACGCCGCCCACCTGATGTCCCCGTTCGCCGGCGAGGGCGCCAACCTCGCCATGCTCGACGGGGCCGAACTCGGCCGAGCCCTCGCCGCGCACCCGGGCGACACCGAAGCCGCCCTGGCCGCGTACGAGCAGGCGCTCTTCCCACGCAGCGAGGCCGCCGCGGCCCAGTCCGCCGACAACCTCGTCCTGTGCCTGCGCGCCGACGCGCCGCAGGGTCTGCTCGACCAGTTCGCCGCCGACCAGCACGTGGGCTGACACGCCGCCGGCGCGCCGGACCTCTGCCGGTCATCCGGCCGTCCGCGGCAGGCGGGGCGCGCCGCGAGCACCGGCCCTGAATGTGCAGGCCCTGGGCGCCGGCTTCGGCGGGCGGGGGGCGGGGGCGGCCCCGCCCCCGGCCCCCCCCCCCCCCCCCCCCCGGCGGGCGGGCCCCCCCCCCCCGGGGCCGCCGCCCGCGCCGCCATCGCGGCGGCGGCCACGG